>JAGWBT010000154.1 GCA_021295755.1 Candidatus Poribacteria bacterium | reverse complement strand
TAAAACGCAAGTTGCTAGACAACCTGTAGGTCAAGTTTCCATACCCGACCCTTCTCAGAAATCACTAAATTTACGACACACCTGTCGCCCCGCTGGGGCTTGAGGGAATTGGTTTATCGTTGTTCTATACACATATCGCCCCGCTGGGGCTTTATAAGTCGGGCAGGATGCCCGACCTACGGGTATAGATATCAACATTATCGTACTTGAAGTCTACGCTCCCTCATCAGTGTTTATGACTCGCCCCTATACGCGCCCGTATCTCAGCAAACGCTATTTTCTCAATAACGGCAGTTATCGATCGACCTGCTTGAACCACCCCCACATCGTAATTTTTTTATCTGCGGGGGCAACTGCAAATGCAACAGCAGGGTTATACCATGCAGGATCAGTATCATTATGGCGATTCTTAGTGAGTCTTCGCGGGTCCCTCCTGCCATCGGCGTTTATCGTGTAGATTTCCTTGTTCCCATCCCTCTCAGAAACGAAGACGATGCGTTGACCATCTGGAGACCATGAGGGTTCGTCACCATGCATATCTCTAGTACGGTTTAGCTGTTGCCCGCCATCGGCATTCATCACGTAGATTTTCGAGTTCCCCTCCCGATCAGACATAAAGGCGATGCGTCTGCCGTCTGGAGACCATGAGGGTTTCGAGTTATGAATATGAATGTCACCACTGTTAGTAAGTCTTCGCTGATTACCCCCATCGGTGTCCATAACGTAGATTTCCAAGTTCCCATCCCTGTTAGATGTAAAAGCAATGCGTTCGCTGTCAGGAGACCATGACGGATCCCAGTTATGAATGTGAACGTCACCACTGTTAGTGAGTCTTCGCGGTTTACCTCGTTCCCATCCCTTATCGGCGTCCATCACGTAGATTTCCTTGTTCCTATCTATGGTGGAAGTATAAGCAATGCGCTTACCGTCAGGGGCCCACGCAGGATCAGTGTCCTGACGGAGATTATTGGTGAGTTTTCGCGGATTACTCCCATTGGCATCCATCACGTAGATCTCCAAGTCTCCACCCCTAGCTCCCCAGTCTCCAGGCCGCCCATTAGCGGTAAAGGCAATGTGTCTGCCGTCTGGAGACCATGAGGGATCCCAGTCCACAAGGCGGCTATTGGTGAGTCTTTGTTGATTACCCCCATCGGCATCCATCACGTAGATTTCCCTGTTTCCATCTCTCTCAGACGTGAAGGCAATCTGTGCCTGTGCTTCAGCACTTACAATCAACGGTGTTAGACCTAAGGCTGCAATGCCAGCTAAAATGAAATATGCGAGATTGTCCTTCGGGTACATCTGCTACCCCTCCTCTGTTTTCAAATCGGTTGTTTATCCTTGGGGGTGATAGAGGTCAGCTTGTGATGGCCAGACCTTTCCAATCAGGGTCACAACTGAGATTATTATACGCCAACCACTATCTTTCTGCAACAGAAATTTCGGACTGATTAGGGGCATTCAGTGAGTTGTCGAGATTCGGAAATCCCTCCTACCGGAGTAAATACCACCGCCAGCTGATAGGGAGACACTTTGTGGCTATGGCAGCAACCCCAAAACCTGATCTATCTCCACCTCCGAGTTGTAGAAATGTGGTGATAGACGGACGCCAGCCCGCTCTGCCCCGATGACGTTTTCACCCCTGAGCCGTTCAACCAGATCGGCTGATGTATGTCGATCACTTTCAAATACCACAATACCGGAACGCTCAGACTCTCCTGTGGGGGTCAGCAGCCGGTAGTTCTTTGATCGGAGTCCGTCAATGAGGCGATCTGTTAGATCTAAGATTCGCTGCTCAATATTCGAAATTCCAACCTCCAGCAGCAATTCTATAGCTGCGTCCAGTCCATACAAGCCGACACTGTTGTACGACCCCTCCTCAAAGCGTGTCGCTGCTGGTTGGGGTGTGAAGTCGTAGTTCAGAAAATCTCTCGGATTGATAACACCTGCCCAACCGACGTTTGTGTTAATTAACGCATCCTGCTTCTCTTTTGCACAGTAGAAGATTGCCGCGCCTTCAGGTGCGAGCAGCCACTTATGACCATCGGCAGCAAGGATGTCGATGTTGCACGCCTGCACGTCTAAGTCAATGGCGCCGACACTCTGTATGGCGTCTACTACAAACCAGATTCCCTTTTTTCGGCAGATGTCGCCTATCGCCGCGATGTCATTCCGAAAGCCCGATGCAAACTCAACGTGGCTGATGGTCACGCACCGCGTCCGCTCGTCAATCGCCGCCTCAATATCTCTGATGTGGATCCGTCTGTCCCGTTCCGGCGCCATTCGTGTTTCTACCCCGAGACGCTTTAGGTTCCACCACGGATAGACATTCGCAGGAAATTCCACCGCCGTTGTCACGACGTTGTCCCCTTCACACCAATCGATCCCATTTGCAGCGATGATGATACCTTGCGAGGTGTTCTTCATAAATGCAATTTCGTCAACATCACTATTGATGAGTTTGGCAGCGTTTGCGCGACATCTCTCAGCCGTAGCTTCCCAGTGTTTGGAATTGACCGCACCGTTATCGGTGGCGTCGTCCAAAAAATGTCCCATTGCCTGATGGGCACACAACGGGAGCGGGGCAACCCCTGCGTGATTCAGGTAGATATATTTCTCTGTAACGGGAAACTGTTTTCGCCATCTGTTCCAATCAATCACGTTATCCTCCGATTTATGGTAGATTATAGAATTACTTAGACACTGCCGATGCACATGTACAGATTAGGCCTAAATCCCCCTTATCAGGGGGACTTTGGGAAATGTCCACTTATTTCTCTAATTCACCATAGTAGGTCGAGATTCACAACTCGATACCTAGATGTCGATTTTGGATAATCGACCTCCACAAGTCTTTACCCCTAGCAACTTGCGTCAGGTATATACCATCGATTTTCAAACCAAATCGCTATACGAGATAGAGACCAGATCCTCTTCCTTAATTCCAAGTGTATTTTTCACAAGCTGATGTTCCGCCTGTGCTTCCGCTTCCGTTTGGTTGTGAATCACTGTCTCTAATTCGACAAACTGACCGAGATCTTTTACCTCATCCAGATGGATGCGGGTGTCGCCAAACATCCACAACTCCCGCTGCTTCTCAACAACACCCTTGATTCCCAAAGCCATAGCCGCGATCTGCTTGAAAGCCATCGGTTCGGGGATATCGCATATCTGATAATTGCTATAGCGTGATTCTGCAAGGTCGGAGCGCTCGTAGTAGATGAGTTCTGCCTCGTGGGTATTGATCTCCCGCAGCTTCAACCTGCCTTGGGTAACGCTAAAATAGGTATCAAGCTGTTTCATTGTGCAGCGATGCTCAGCTTGGAGATTGGCAAGACGTTGGCGAAGCACATCAAGTGACTCACAGTTTGCTTTAAATTCTAGGTTTTTCAATGTCCCTTTAGGAACCTCCGTTTTATTCTAAAAAAATCGCGTTAAATTGCGTGATTCCAATAGACCAAATTCACATCTCGCAGATCACGCATCATGTTGAAAAAGCGCTTGACAAATACACCGGTAATTTATACAATCTTTGAAGTACATCATGGAGAGCGAGCATGGGAAAAAATGTTTGCAGACTTTAGTCAGATTAGAAACATTACCATTTTAGGTGTCGGTTTAATCGGCGGATCCCTAGGGTTGGCATTGAAAGCCAAGGGTTTCCGTGGAGAGGTTACCGGACTCGGTCGGCGGATGCAGACGCTCGACATCGCGCTCGAACGGGGTGCGGTTGACAATGCGACCACCGATTTCCACGCTGGAGTTGGTGACGCGGATCTGATAGTCGTTGGCACACCGGTCGATCTTATTCCCGAAATGGTGCAGCGTATCGCAGAAATTCGGACATCTGACCCCCGACCTTTAATAATCACTGATGTTGGCAGCATCAAGGGTCAAATCGTCGAGGAAATTGAAAACCTCTTAACCGCTAGGGGTTTGCATTTTGTTGGATCACATCCGATGGCTGGTTCAGAAAAGACGAGCGTCGCATCGGCACGCCCAGACCTGTTTGACGGTGCAAAATGTATTGTTACCCCAACGGACAACACCGACCCACAGGCGTTGAAACTTGTCACATCCCTTTGGCAATCTGTTGACATGCAGGTCTGTCATCTCTCTCCGACTGAACACGATATGCTCATTGCGGGTGCGAGCCACCTTCCCCACCTCATTGCTTCTATTCTAACAAACACAGTGGGAGAAATCGGCAACGACACGGTAAAAGCACTGGATTTTGCTGCCACCGGTTTCCGCGATACAACGCGCATTGCTGCGGGTTCACCACAACTTTGGAGGGCAATCTTCATGCAGAATGCCCACTCACTGCTACCGATGATTGATTCAACAATCCAAAATCTCGCTGCATTCAAAACCTTACTCGAAAACCGAGACGATGCTGAAATTGAACGACTCTTGGCACACGCAAAAATACTCAGGGACACTCTGGAGGAATGATGAAGAACCGGCTAACGATTGCAATGGATGGTCCCGCCGGATCGGGAAAAAGTACGATCGCCCAACAGCTCGCTGAAAAGTTAGACTATCTTTATCTGAATTCAGGCTCGATGTATCGTGCGATGACGCTATTATCCCTCCGAGAAGGGGGAGATTCGACGAATGTGCCTCGGTTAACCAAACTGGCGAAGCGCTGCCGGATAGATTTCATAGACAACGGTAAGACTACCCTGTTGAACGGGGAAGATGTGTCGGATTTTCTTCGCACCCCAGAAATTGACCGTGCCATCGTTAATATTGCAAAGATACCTGAAGTACGGCATGAAATGGTGAAACAACAGCGTCGGATTGGTGAAAAAGGTGGTATCATCGTCGAGGGACGGGACGTAACGACCGTTGTGTTCCCGGACGCGGATCTAAAGTTCTACATCAACGCTTCTGTTGAAGAGCGCGCGAGGCGTCGCTTTACGGAACAGAAAGCAAAGGGCATTGAGACGACATTGGACCAGGTCGAACAAGAGATTTGCGAACGAGATCAGATGGACGAATCCCGTGAGCACAGTCCCTTGCGAACCGCCGCAGATGCAATCGTCGTAGACACAACCAATATGACCATTAACCAAGCCGTAGATTTCGTTCTCAACCGAGTAGAGGCAGGCTAATGCGACGTCACGACTTCGGATTCTGGACAGATCAACTTCCATATCGCTGGTCACACCGAATCACTAATTTTGTCTTTAATCTTTTTGGTAAATTGGAATCTCACGGTAATGAGAATATTCCGAAGCAAGGTGGTGCCTTAATCTTATGTAACCATGTGAGCTATTTCGACCCCTTCATCGTTGGCTCCGCGGCGAACCGAGAGTTGTACTTTATGGCAAGGCATGATTCTTTTGAAATGCCACTAATAGGTCCGCTGATCGCTGCGCACAATGCGTATCCGGTGCGACGTGGCACGGCAGATCGTGCTGCGCTTCGACACACCATCTCTCTCCTGAAATCAGGAAACGTAGTCCTCATCTTTCCCGAAGGCACACGCAGTGTCGATGGTACGCTGGGCAAGCCCCATGGCGGTGTCAGTTTCATCGCTCAGAATGCGGATGTTGCCGCTATTCCCGCTTATATCAAGGGAACGATACTGCCCCGCAATGCGAAATGGATTCATCCTGCTCAACTCACCGTAACCTTTGGCACCCCCATTGATTTCACAGAGGTGCGACAAATTGAGGACAAACGCGAGTTATACCGGCAGATGGGGGAGCAGATTATGCAAGAAATTGCCAACATCCGGGACAGACAAATGCGCAAGTGAAGCCATTTACCACTCGCCTCGCCGTTGGCAGTCAAGATGCCTCCCTTTAATCTCGTTTCACCTTCAGAACAGGACTTCCGCGATGTCATGCAAGCCCTTTGGTGCATTCATCACCCACCGTGCTGCACGAATCGCTCCCCGCGCAAGCGGCTCACGGTTTTGACCGCGATGTGTTATTTCGAGACGATCGCCTGTACCCACAAATAGAACTGTGTGATCGCCGGCGAGGTCTCCCCCTCGAATGGCGTGGACACCGATCTCTTTTTTGGGTCGGGCTCCGACAATGCCATGTCTACCGTACACTCCGACTTCTGAAAGATCTCTGCCTAGTGTCTCAGCGAGGACCTCAGCCATCGTTAGGGCAGTCCCACTCGGCGAGTCTACCTTCTGGTTATGGTGTGCTTCAATAACCTCAACATCGTAGTCGTCCCCAAGCACCTTCGCAACGAGCTGAATAGCTTGTAACATGACATTGATGCCGACGCTCATGTTGGATGCCATCACGCACGGGATCTGCGGTGCGAGCGCGTTTACCTGCGCTAGTTCCTCGTCATCGTATCCTGTTGTTGCAATGACCATACGCTTTCCAGCGTCCACTACGTTCTGGAGATGTTCGATGGTTGCACTGGGCGATGTGAACTCAATCACAACATCGCCCCCATCCAGAATCGCAGGCAGATCGCTGGTAACAGGCACACCGATTGCCCCTATTCCTGCGATTTCTCCCACATCCTGCCCAAGTTGCGGATGCTCAGAGAATTCGATAGCACCGACAATCTGCATATCTTCTTGTTCTGAAACACCTTGTGTAATCATCTTGCCCATTTTCCCACAAGCACCATCAATGATAATACGAATCATCCCTTTTTCCTTTCTACATTTAGCCGTGCTGTCGCAACCACAGTCTCACATAATGGCGCCGGCGTTCCGGATCGGTATAGTCCTCAAACGCGGTGCGATTATGCAGGATCCAGCGGTTGTTAGTAAATAGCATCTGTCCGGGCTGTAGGTTGAACTCCACTCTGAAATCTGCGCGACATAGCAACCCTTCGACAACTTTCAGTGCCCTTCTCTGATCTGTGGTCAACCTCTTGCCAGCACGCTCATGACCCACTTGGATGTAGTAGTGCAGGTATCGGAGCGTCAGTTCGCCGTCACTCCACGAGAAGATTGGAAATTGAGACGTTGGGGACTCCCCGGCTTTGAACTGTCCTCGACGATCAAAACAGAACAGCTGATAGAGGGTTTCGAGAACATCGGGGTGATTCTCCAGCAGTTCATTGTGGAGCGCGTAACCACTGATAAGTTGGCTCTGTCCGCCAGATTTTGCCGTGTGTAGGCAGAGTAATCCTACCAGCTCAGGCAATGTTTCACCAAAGGAGTTATCGTTATGAAACGAACTCTCAGCATTGGTCACCGAAAACCGAGCCCCTTGCGCCACATTTTGCCCCGTATCTCGCACATCGTACAGCAGCGTTCCTTGAATGTTCTGCTCCATGGGAGAACCGAGGAATTGACCAACTAACCAGTACATGGCCAATGCTTCTTGTACCGCATACTGTTCGATTGGCACCCGTTCAACGATAGCAAAACCACGCCCTGAATTGAGCGCATCAAGTGCCGGCTGAAGGCATTCGCCACCTCCATTGGACAAGGCAGACGGACGGTAAATCTCTGTAATCGGTCGCGACTGACGATGTGCGTCGCGGATGATGCGTCTGAAACTGGAGAGACACCCCTCGGATAACGGGTAGTACCAAGCTGTAGTATCATCGATGGTACTCGCTCGCCAAGCGCGCTCATCAGAAATTCCGTCGGTCAACATCTGGGAGTTATTCATCACGGCTTCTCCTCATCCCAGGTTCAGCCTCACTCGCTGTCCGCCCAAGCACCTTTTGCCATCATTCCGCCATCAACACAAACATATTCGCCGGTCATGAACGACGCTTTGTCGCTAGCGAGAAACAGCACGACGTTGGCAATCTCTCTGGGTTGTCCGATGCGTCCCATTGGATGCGCCTTGCCCCATAGTTTCTTGAGACTCTCCAAGTCACCGCCCATGAAGTCCACAGCCTCCGCTACCAATGGTGTGTCGATTGTTCCGGGATTGACTGCCAGCACGCGAATATTGTCTTCGGCGTACTCTAGAGCAAGCTGACGGGTCAGGGAGAGAGCACCACCTTTACTGGCCGCATAAGCCGACACGCCTAGCATCGACTGTAATCCCTGAACACTGGCGGTATTGATGATAGCACCACCCCCACGCTTCTTCATCTCCGGCACACAGTATTTGGTCATGAGGAAGAAACTCTTGAGATTGACATCAATGATGCGATCCCACATCTCCTCCGGGAACTCGTGAGCGGGTAGATAGCTATTCGCAGGTTGGATGCCGACGTTGTTGCAGAGGACATCCACCCCACCCCATTCTGACACCGCTGTTGCGACAACCCCTTGGCACTCGCTGCTGTGGGCAACATCTGCTCGCACGAAACGAACGGTTCCTTCCATGCTTGCAGAGTCTTCCACGAGCTGTGCCCCGGAGTCTTCGTCCAAGTCCGCGCAGAGGACGCTAGCACCTTCTTCAGCGAAGGCCCGACTGATACCTCCACCGATGCCTCTGGCACCGCCGGTGACAATTACGATTTTATCTTTGAAATCTGGCATGATATTTCTCCTTGTGGAACCTTGCAAGTAGTGTCGAATCTTCGCAAGGATAGATTATTATTCAGGATAATTATATATTATACAACAGTTTACACAAATTTTTCTTTAATTTCTTGCCGCAGTGTGTCATCCACATTGGCGCCTGAAGCGATTAGACAGACGGTCTTGTTTTCCAGACCGGTGCGCATCTTTAATGCTGTGGCTAGGGGAGCGACTCCAGCGCCCTCCGGCAGATGTCCGGTATGATTATAGAAAGTCCCCATCGCTTCTTTCAACTCTGTCTCGGAAACCATGTGCATCTTATCGACAACCGCTAACATTAGATCCACAGCTTCCGGAATTGAGACTCGTACTGCCATTCCGCTGGCAAAGGTATCGCAACTTTCCGTGTCCACCGCGTGTCCCGCCTCAAACGATAACGCCATACCACCAATTACCTGTATTGCCGGGTTGAATTCTTTGAGTGCCGTCCCAATTCCACCGATTAATGCACCGTTCCCAACCGGCACAATGACGACTTCTACGTTGGGTAATTGCTGAACAATTTCCGACCCGATTGTGGAGGTGCCGGCAACGATTTCGGGACTGGATCCATCCTCAATAAAGACGGTATCCGGTGAGAGTGGACGTTGCTGGAGCAGTTCCTTGGTTTCGTCTAAATCTCGTCCAATCATCTCTAACTCTCCACCAAATTGACGAATCAATTCAAGTTTACTCTGGTCGCAGTTGACGGGCACGCCAACGGTGAGTTGAAGGTTGTATTCCCTGCAAGCGAACGCCATGGCAGCGCCGTGATTCCCTGTAGAGACGGTGATAACTCTTGACACGTTTTTACCGTTAGCAAGCGCGCAAGCCAGATTCAATGCTCCCCGGATCTTAAAGGATTTGACGGGGCTTAGGAATTCGTATTTGACATATATATCCGCGTTCAGGGACTCACTAAACGCTTTCTCTTTCTTCAAAGGGGTGGGTTCAACATGCTGCGCGATAACGCGAGCAGCAGCGTTTGTTTCTCCATGAGCGGGACGGAGTTGGATTTCAGACATAGTTGATGGTTACCTTTCAGATGTTTGTATATCACTGCATTCAATTGTCTTATCAAAAACTGGAATACCACATCAGATCGAATTTAACTCCCCGCTCGGATTCCAAGGGTTTGGACAAGTTAAATCTGAAAGGAGACTCCTGCCCAAACTGTAGTCCTATACCGACACTTGTTTTCGGGTCAAAGCGGTACGGCTTGTCAGACATGTTCCAGACCTGTCCTTGATCAAGAAACAGTACGACAAGCGTCTTCAGGTGGTTTAACCACTCCCAGCCGTTTGGATTGGGTATGGGCAGACGGTAGAAATATTCCAAATTGAGTAGGGAGACGTGATCGCCTGCAAACGCATACAGCGGATAACCACTAAGCGTTCCCCTGCCCCCAATAATAAATTGGCGTTGAATCGGCAGTGCACTTGTGGCAGCCCCCAACACTAACCGTGTACGGATAAGATGATCCCCTCTTGAAACGGCATATCGCAGTTGTAACTGAAATCGTGTAAAATCGAAATCGGAACCGACAGCGGGGTTACTATGTTCAATGAACAGGGTATTGTGCCAGCCAAGGTTACTGTTTTGCAAAGGTACAACGACTCCTGTCGAAGATATTTGTGGGGTAGTGTGCGCGCCAATGTTTTGCCGGGTGTTTAAATTATATATCAGTGTCACACTCCGCATTTGGCCAGGGGTTATCGGAGGATTTTCTTCCGCCTCCGAGTCTGAACCCCAGTTTCCGAATTGCCAATCTGTAGTTTTTTCTATGCTTTGATGTGACTCGGCACGCATCGTCAATCTGAGCGAATGCGTTGGGATTACCGGCTCCCATCGAAACGACGTTTCGATACCTTTGCTCAGATAGTAGTTATGAAATCCGAGCGCCCAGAAAGCATCTGACACACCGCCATAGTGTGGGAAGAGTTCAGGAGCAACGGCAGTTGTAGCGCGATGGATTTGAGCGGAGACGCCTATACTTGATAGGTCGGGTTGACCCCATATCATATCTCCGCCTACCCGGTAATTGAGATCCTGATTACCAAACCCATAGCCGACCTCGCCAAAGAGTTTTGGTAGATACGCTCTAACAGCATTGGGGATGTTCGACATCCAGAGTGGACCTATCTGCCTCCGTTTTCCTGCTTCAAGGTGAGCACCAAGCAGCCAACCGGTAACACGATTAAACCGAACGAGTGGAATCCCATGGAAATAATAATCCGACGAGAGCCTTCTTTCCACAACAGTAATTATTGCAACACGTCTCCTACCGTCATTCTCAAACTGTAGGGAAATCCGACTAAAATAGGGCAGTGCGTCTCTCAAATTGTCAATCGCTTTTTCGATTTCGTCAGGTCCGTTTTCAAGAACATCTTGAATCTCAGCCTCACTGATTTTCTGATTGCCTTGAATACGGACTGCGTGTATTGGGTCGCCAGCGGCGGTCCAAAGCCCCGTAATTGAGGGGCGGCGTAACCCCTTCGTATCGGGTTGTTCTATGACGATGATCGTTGCGATACGTCTCGTATCGTCGCCCTCAATTTCTACGACGACCCGATTAAAATCGGGCAAGGGTACGTAGGCAATCGCTTTTACGATATCCTCGGGTCCGTTTTCAAGACCACTTTGAATATCCGCTTCACTGATTGTTTGGTTGCCTCGAATCCGGACTTCGTGAATTGGTTTACCCTCAGAAGTCCGAAACCGCGTCGGTGAGGTTTGTGCCCGTGGGGTTTCATCGGTATGTGTTATTGACGTGGTTGGTAAACCTTCCGAATCCGGTCCCACTGTGACAATAATTGTTGCGATGCGTTTGTTATCTTCTATATCAATTTGGACTGTTAGGGTCTGAATAGCCGGGAGTTTGCTACGCAAGGTTGCGGTGGCCGCGACGATTTCATCTGGACCTTCCTCAAGCACTGTTCTAATTTGTGGTTCAATGGCTGTCTGATTGGCTTGAATTTGCATCTCATGAATCGGGTCGCCTTCGGGCATCCTAAGCAGGGTTGAAGTGGATGCGGTATTGCTCTGTGCACCGAATATGCTCAGTTCAGGTATGTCAACGCCAACTTGATTTAGATTACCCACGAGTTCGCTAACCTGTTCTGGCGCGAACCGACCGTCTATATTTACCAGATACAGCGCCCTCCCGCCCGTGTCTCCACTGTGCTGATACACCGTCTTGACGCTTTTGACAATTATAAAGACACCGATAACGGTTTCGCTTTGCGTGAGGGTAAATAGGTGATAGTTTTCGTTTGTTTCTAGCGCACTCCACCCTCGTATTTTCAAGTTCGTCCCGTAATGGCCAAGCATCTTGTCAAAATGACGAGCCTTGTAGGCGCGGAGGTGTAGGCGAGTCAGCGTGTTAAATAGCGAGGCAGCATCGGCGGTCATGCTTTCCATGACTAGCGCAATCATACTGCGGTCCACATCAAATCGAAACTCGACAAAAGGCTCATTGGGATAATCGAAGGGGACACGACCACTTTGTGGCTGTGCGTTCGTCGCGATACCAAGTATGAGGAGTGAGAGGAAGAGAAGCGTGAAGTGTCTCATCTAAAATTTCATGTTAGTGCCATCAGGCAAGTTGTGAAGGAATCGTGCGATCCGTATCCACTATCACATCACTCGTGAGAAACCTCACAACAATTCCATCCCTTTTGGTTTTACACCGCACTCATGATTATTGCACTTTCTGATCCTGGATCTTTTTTAATCGATTCTGTAGTCCTATCAACGCATTCGGAACGCGGGGTAGTTCCGGGAGGTAGATCTTTTCGGGTGGCACAATCTGTTCTTCGCCATTCGGTGGTTGATAGAACCATTGCAGGGCGATCTGGTAGGGCCATCCTTGGAAGTAGTGAATTTCAATATGATGCATCCCCGCTGCGAGCTTCAGGCTCCCCCGAACGTACCGCGGCAGATGAATCCCATCGTTGTCAACAACGAGATTCCGATTGATGTACAGCTTTGAACCATCATCAGAGTTCAGGGCAAACGTATAAATACCGGGTGTCTCAATAGCGAGCTTGCCGCGAAAACGAATTGCGAAATTGTCAACAACAGATTCCATCTTCGCCGTTGAAAAACCTTCTGTATAGTTTCTCGGCGACACATTTAGGGTGCCTGTGATAAAGGTATAAACTGGCGTCAGGTGTTTAAAGACAGGCATCCGAAAGAGTCTCCCAGATGGTGTGAAACAACGTTCAAAAAGGTCCACCTGAGGAATAGGAGCATCACGAACATAAACAGTTCCAACCAAACCGTGCCCGGACATCGTGGCTGTATCAAAGATACCAAGCCCTGTGGAAGTGCTCACAAAATTTCCCAACTCCAAGTCATCTACCCCAGTAAGACTTGCAAATCGTTGCCCGACACCGTTTCCACCCGGAACGCCGCGTCCAAGTCTGTCAATACTTGTGCCATGACTTCTACCAATCCCCACAATGCCGCTTCCAGCGGCACCTCTGCCAAGACCGGCATTCGGTAGCGCTGGTGCGCCCGTTTCCGGCAGATCGGCATGAATGACCAAGGCTGGAGCGACATCAAGATGCACCGGGGCTTTAGGGGCAGATCCCCGCACCGTATTAGTCAGCGAAGCAAGTGAGGCGGCTGATGGTTTCGCAGGTTTCGCTTGGTGGATTTTTTGAATCGGTGGCTGATATTGGCGCAATATGCGTTGCCGCGCCCGCTGAACCGGTTTCACTTCGAGCAGGCTTACAGCCGAACTATCCCTCATCTCATCGGAAGGCTGAACCAGAATAGGAACAACCATAACGGCTAAAATGAGGTGCAACCCTAAAGAGATGAGTAGTGCGCGGTTTGTATATTGAGGCATTCTATAACCTTAGAAACTATAATACCATGTTGAAATGACTTCAGCCTTCCGCCCTGACTCCAAGGATTTAGAAACATAAAATCTGAAAGGATAATCCTCCCCAGATTGCCAACCGATGCCAACACTCGTCTTTGGGTCAAAGCGGTGCGGTTTGTCAGACGGATTCCAGATTTGTCCTTGATCCAGGAACAACACAACAAACGTTTCTTTCAGAAACCCCCAATGATATAGATTCGAGAGTCGGTATAAATATTGTATATTGAGCAGCGCACCGTGGGCCCCTGTGAACGTATAGGGTGGATACCCGTTAAGCGTTCCCGCCCCTCCAAGCATAAATTGGCGTTGAATCGGCAGCGTTCCCGTGGCAGCCCCCAACACCAACCGGGTGCGGATGAGATTGTTACCTCTCGGCACCGCATATCGCAGCTGTAGCTGAAATCGTGTAAAATCAAAATCGGAACCGACACCAGGGCTGCTGTGTTCGACAAGCAGGGTATTGCGCCAACCGATGTTACGGTTTCTGTGCGTACTTAAATCGTATCGTAACGTAACACTTCGCAATCCGCCGGGGGTTATCGGTGGATTTTCTCGCGCCTTCAATTCTGAAGACCAATTCCCGATGTACCAATCTGTAGTCTTGTGCAGACTCTCATGTGACTCGGCGCACATCATCAATTTGAGAGAATGCGTTGGCCCCACCGGCTTCCATTGCAACGACATCTCAATACCTTCTCTCAAATAGTAGTTATGTACCTGAGGTGCGCCCCAAAGGTTAGCCCAAGCAGTCGACAAATTGTTATAGTGTGGTAAGAGATTCGGGGCGGTGACGTTTGCCGCACGATAGATTTGGGCGGAAACACCTAGAGTTGAGATGTCTGGTTCACCCCATATCATATCCCCACCTACCCGGTAATTGATATACCGATTCCCAAATCCGTAGCCGATATCCCCCGATAGTTTTGTCAGATTGGTTCTAACCGAACTTGGGATGTACCACATCCAGAGGGGTCCCATCTGCCTCCGCTTTCCCACTTCAAAACGCGCAGCAGGTAAAAATCCAGTGACGCGATTAAATTGAACAAGTGGCGTCGCATGGAAATAATAGTCGGAAGAAAGCGCTTTTTCTGCAACGGTAACTGTCGCAACGCGCTTCGTGCCATCCTCTTCAATCTGCAGGGCAACTCGACTAAAATAGGGCAGTGCTTCCTTCAAAGTGTCAATCGCTTTTCCGATGTTCTCCGGTGCTTCGTCAAGGGCAGCTCGAACCTCCGCCTCGGTAATTTTCCGATTGCCTTGGATACGGATTTCGTGAATCGGTTCACCCTCGGCAGTCCGAAATCGTGTTGGGGTTGCTTGTTCCTGTGTAATTTCATCGGGGGGCATCCCTAGCGAGGTTGACAAACTTCGCGAATAAGATCCTGTTGTGACCATAATTGTTGCGATGCGTTCGCTACCTTCCGTGTCAATCCTCACCGTCAGTGTCTGAGTATCCGGGAGTTTACCACGCAAGGTCGCCATAGCCGCGATGATTTCATCCGGCCCCTCCTCAAGCATCGTTCTAATTTGGGGTTCAGCGATTTCCTGATTTGTTTGAATTCGCACCTCATGAATCGGGTCACCTTCGGGCGTCCGAAGCAAGACTGTAGAGAACACAGCATCAGACCGTGCGTCGAAAGCGTTTAGTTCAGGTATCTCAATGCCGAGTATACTGAGATCTCCCAAGAGTTTGCTGACCTGTTTTGGCGTGAGCCGACCGTCTATATTTATCAGATACATCTCCTCTCCGCTTTTGACAGCCACAAAGATACCGATAACGATCTCGTTTTGTGTGAGAGTGTACAGGTGAAAGTTCGCGCTTTTCTCGAACGCGCTCCACCCTCGTGCTTTCAAGATAGTTCTGTAGTACCAAAGTATCTTGTCAAAATGGCTTGCCTTGTAGTTGCGGAGGTGTAGGTGCGCTAACGCGTTGAACAGCGGAACGATACTAGGGTCGGTGTCTTCCATAATCAACGCGATGGTGCTGCGGTCTAAATCAAATTGAAACTCAACTATGGGCACATCGGGACAATCAAAAGGAACAAGACCGTTTTGTGTTTGTGCGTTTACCGTTCCACCAAGTATAAGAAGTGGCAGAAAGAGAAGCATGAAGTGTCTCATCTAAGATCTCCTGTTGGTGCCATCAGGCAAGTCAGCAGAAAAAAGTGAACACCCTCAATGCCTCTCTTTCCCTCTCGTTCTTCGCATCGCTATTCGCTGG
>JAGWBT010000153.1:20546-20865 GCA_021295755.1 Candidatus Poribacteria bacterium | reverse complement strand
GAACCAACGAGAGGATGATGTGGTGGTCGGCTACTTTGGGAAAGATTGAATATGGAACGTTGATTATGATATACTCAATGCTGTTAGGGAAGATTTGAAGTTATTGGGTAACTATGAGTTAGATAAAGTTGGTTCGCACCTTCCTGTTAGACTGCCGGTAGCCTATGTGGCTATTGAGGTAGATGTGCTTCAAAAAGGGCTCGCATGATATTTTACGTTGGTGGGAGAGTAAAAAGATAGCAATGAAACCGTTTATGGAAACCTTGCCTCCTCAAGTGGATATTAAGCTGCAGCGGATAAAATCGCCCGCGGAACAGGT
>JAGWBT010000153.1:0-20183 GCA_021295755.1 Candidatus Poribacteria bacterium | reverse complement strand
TGGCGGATTGTCAGCTACATTAGCCCCTATCGCCTTCAACTGATATTCGTTTTTGTGCTTACGACAGCTGCTGCGCTGATAGAGTTACTGCCCCCACTCATCACGGAGCGCATTATTGACGATGTGCTCACTCCGAAATCAAACTATGAACTTTTGGTGTGGTTTGCCATGGCACTTTTGGGCATTCGGCTCTTGATGTGGTTGTTCCAAGTGGGGCGTACAGCGATAACCAGTTGGCTCGGGTTTCGAGCGGCGGAGGATATTCGTGCGGAGCTCTATCGTGTGCTACAGTTCACACCTCTGAGATTTTACGATAAACGAAAGGTCGGCAATCTCATCTCGCGCATGACTAACGATGCAGAACTTCTGGAGGAATATATGATTTACGATCTTCCTTTCCTCCTGTCGAATGCGCTGCTGGTGCTAGGTATTTTAACGTTGTTGTTATATAAAAACTGGATGCTGACGATTTATGTGCTGCTTCCTGTACCCCTCATTATTTTGGGAGGTGCACTAATCTGGAATCGCATGGAACGCTACTGGCGTCGCTGGTCTGTCAAATGGGGGCGACTGTCAGCCCATTTGAATGAGTCAATTACCGGCATTCGATTGGTCAAAGCATTTGCCCAAGAAAAGCGGGAAAGGATGCGCTTTAATCAGCGGAATGACGAGCTACGGCAAGTAAGTGTCAGCGCAGATCGGGCTGGGGTCGTCTTCTTCACAGTGACAAACTTTCTGATGAGTTTCGGCGTGTTTTTTGTCTGGTATTTTGGCGGCAGACAGATTCTCGGTGGAGAATTGACACTCGGTGAATTGATGGCGTTTATCATCTATCTCTGGATGCTGTATAGCCCCCTCAAGTGGTTTGGTGATTTTTACAACTTTATGATCCATGCCTATGCAGGCGCGGAACGGATCTTTGAGGTGATGGATACCCCGGTTGAAACTTTCAACAACCCGGCAGCGAAAGCACTGCCGCACATCGGCGGACAGGTATCTTTCAAAGATGTTGCCTTTGGATACGATCCGGGCAAGCCTGTGCTCAGGGGGATTGATCTTGAAGTGGCGCCCGGTGAAATGATTGGCTTGGTGGGCAAATCGGGGGTGGGGAAAAGCACTGTCATCAATTTAATCTGCCGATTCTACGATGTCAGTCGGGGTCGTGTAAAGATTGACGGTGAGGACATTCGGGACATCAGACTTGAAGATTTGCGTGGACAAATAGGGATGGTCCATCAGGAACCGACGCTGTTTAATGTTACAATTGCTGAAAACATCCGCTACGGCAGACCGGACGCAACGTTTGATGAGGTTATTCGTGCGGCGATAGCGGCGGAAGCGCATGAATTTATCGTGGCTAAACCGGACGGTTATGACACAAAGGTTGGTGAACGTGGCGGGAAACTCTCCGGCGGCGAAAAGCAGCGTATCGCCATCGCGCGCGCCATTCTGCATGATCCCAAGATTCTTATCCTTGATGAAGCAACGTCTTCGCTTGATACGCCGACCGAGAAAAAGATTCAGATAGCGATCGCGCGACTGGTCAAGGGACGAACTACCTTTGCGATTGCCCACCGGCTTTCAACACTACGGAACGCAGACCGACTAGTTGTTTTGGATGAGGGCAAAATTGCAGAGGTTGGT
Source organism: Candidatus Poribacteria bacterium (assembly GCA_021295755.1). Taxonomy (NCBI): domain Bacteria; phylum Candidatus Poribacteria; species Candidatus Poribacteria bacterium. Next base: position 18,539 of record JAGWBT010000153.1, on the reverse strand, counting down.
ACGCATGCGGAGTTGATGGAGCGGAAGGAGATCTTCTACAAACTCGTTCATACACAGCAAACAACGACAGCGATTATGGTGGTTGGTGGTGGTAAGGACGATTCAGATGAAGATTCTGAGGACGATGATGAATAGCGTCATCCTGTGAAAGTCGTTTGACTTTTTTATCGAACACTCGATATAATGTCACATCTGGCTGACCCACCGTAGGCAGTTGAGATGGCGATATCGTGCTGTTTCCTGATAAACATTGAGCGATAGATACATTTGGATAGCAACTTACGTTAATTTATTGGAGTATGCAATGGCTTTTGAAGAGGAAAAAATTGAAACACCCGATGAAGGCGGAAAAGCGAAGACGGAAAGGACAATCACCCCGATTCAGGTGACGCATCCCGAACAGGTTGAGCCTGAAACCATTCGCCTATTCCGGGAACCGCCGTGGGTATTGCGTTTGACGATTGAGGGTGACCGTTCCTACCTCAAAGTTCGAGTAGTGTGTGCTGCCCCGTTATCTCAACCCGATCGATACATCTGCTTCCTCGATGAAAAGAATGAGGTGATCTGTACGGTCGAAGATCCGGTTGATTTGGACGAGGCGTCTCAGCGGATGATCAAAGAAGAGCTTGAGCAGCGATATATGACCGCTATTATCAAGCGGGTCGACTCGCTCAAGAGTGAGTTTGGTGTGTCCTATTGGGAGGTCCAGACTAACCGAGGGAACCGAGAGTTTGTCGTGCGGAATGTATCTGAGAACGCACAGTGGATTACAGATCGCCGGCTGCTGTTGCTTGATGTGGACGGCAATCGGTTCGAGATCTCCAACTTAGAGGTTCTTGATAAAAAGAGCCGTGGATTAATCGAGATGGTGCTTTAAGACGCGATCGGCGCTTATCTTGCTCAACGCCCCCATCACTTTAATCGGGTAACTCTTAATCATCTGAAAAATGGAGGTTAATTGATGGTAACAACTATCCGGCAGGGCAGGCGAACCATCCCGTTACTTGGGTGAGTTGGTATAGTGCGATGGCTTATGCTATGTGGGCGGGAAAGCGTTTGCCGACGAAGGCAGAATGGGAATACGCTGCGCGCGGCGGTCTATCTGGCAAAAAGTACCCGTGGGGCGATTTGCTATCTGCTGCGAAAGCGAATTACGATAGAAATGTTGGAGATACGACGGTGGTTGATAAGTACCCCGCGAACGAATATGGTTTGTATGATATGTCTGGGAATGTTTGGGAGTGGTGTCTTGATCTTTATGATGATGACTTCTACTTCTCATCGCCTCGCAAGAATCCACGTTCAGGGACGAATGAACCAGAGTGGATAATAGACAACTTCATGGACATTACCACTGAGCGCGTGTTGCGGGGCGGTGGTTGGAGTGCTCCACCACAAAGCATCTGTGTCGCCCATCGCTTCAGGCTTTTACCCATGAACACAACCTATGACTACGGTTTCCGTTGTGTACAGTAATACCTTAGAGCTTTATCACGCATCACGTACCGCATCAGCCAAAACTTCAATCAGATGTCTCGCCTCTTTGCCCGTCCCTTGTTTGACCTGTTCGCGGCAAGAGACTCCCGCCACAGCCACCTCAAAATCGCCATCCTTCTCACTGATAGCTTTGAATAACTGACGACCGCCAACCTTCATAGATACGTCGTAGTGTTCGGCTTCATAACCGAATGAGCCCGCCATGCCGCAGCATCCGGAGTCCACAACATTGACATTATAGCCCGGCGGTAAACTCAAAACTTGCTCGGAAGGTTTCACACCGACAATGGCTTTCTGGTGGCAGTGTCCGTGCAACAAGATCTCTTTCTGTATATCCTGAAACTCCAGATCCAGTTCCCCTTTCTCGTGGAGGGAGAGTAGGAACTCCTCAAGCATAAATGTGTGTTGTGCCACGAGGTCTGTGTCCGCGCCCGGGATCAGATCTACATAATCGTCGCGCAATGCTAAGAGGCAACTGGGTTCGCAGCCGACGATGGGGATTCCTTTGGCGGCGTAAGGTAGAAGACGTTCAACGTTATAACGCGCATTCTCAATCGCGTCCTCTAGCATACCCTTAGAGATCATTGGACGGCCGCAACACCTCTTTTCTGGCAGGATAACCTCGAATCCCGCAGCCTCAAGGACGGCGGTGGCAGCCTTTCCGATACCGGGGTAGTTGTAGTTCATGAAGGTGTCGTGGAAAAGAACAACCTGCTTCGCTGTCTCGTCCCCACGATCGGTGTGGGGATCCTGATGTTTCTGAAACCACTTCTCAAATGTTTCGCGGACAAAGTTGGGCAGCGATCTGCGTCGGTCGATTCCTGTGAACTTTTCCATCGCCCATTTGGAGATACCGCTGTTCATGAACCAATTCGAGATAGGGGCAAATGCAGAGCCGATTGCGCTGAGTTCGGCGATATTACCAAACAATCGGTTCCGCAATGGCAAACCGTGTTCCTTGTAGTAGTGAGCGAGGAATTCGTACTTCAATTTTGCCATGTCCACGTTAGAAGGACACTCAGCTTTGCAGGCTTTGCATTCCAGACAGAGATCCAATACTTCGTGGAGTCGTTTGCCTGTGAACTGATCATGAGGCAACGTTCCGGAGAGCACGTTTCTGAGTGCATTTGCGCGACCACGAGTTGAGTGTTCCTCTTCCAGCGTTGCCATGTACGAGGGACACATTGTGCCGGTCAGTTTCTTGCGGCACGCGCCAACGCCGTTGCACATCTCAATAGCACCGCCGAACCCGCCCTGACTAGAGAAGTCGAAATAGGTGTCGATCTTGATTGCGCTGTATGTGGGACCAAAGCGCAAGTTTTCCGTCATCGGCGGCGGGTCAATAATCTTGCCGGGGTTCATGATGCCTGTTGGATCAAATGCGGCTTTGACTTCGCGGAATGCCTGATATATCTGCGGACCGAACATGCTCTCGATCCATTCACTCCGCACCAGTCCATCGCCATGCTCACCACTCATCGCGCCGCCAAGTTCCATCAGTAGATCTCGGACATGCCGCGCGATGGAGTGCATTTTCTGAATATCTTCTTCCTTCTTGAGGTTAATTACAGGACGGTTATGCAATAAGCCGACGCTGGCGTGGGCGTAATAGGAAGCAGTTGTATCGTGGTCGGCAACAATCTTTTCAAATCGGCGGACGTACTCCGGCAGATTTTCGATCGAAACTGCAGCGTCCTCCACGAAGCCGACCGGCTTATAATCGCTTCGTGCACCCATGAGCAAGCCCAATCCCGCCTTCCGTGTGTCCCAGACCCGTGCTTTCTCCTCCGCTGTCATGCAACGCACAAAGGCATAGCCGAGTCCAACAGACTTCATTTTCCGCTCAAGGGCGTCAAGCTGATCGAACAGTTCCTCTTCTGATTCGCCGTAGAATTCTACCGCGAGAATCGCTCCCGGACTGCCTTGAATAAAGGTGCTGATCCGGGAGAACTCCAACGACTGTTTGGTCATATCAATGATGGTTTTATCGACCAGTTCAACGGCGGTGGGGTTGCATTCAAGGATAGGCTGCATCGCTTCCATCGACTCAATCAGGGTGTGAAAGTGAATCACACTGAGTGCGGTCATCTTGGGGGTTGGTACAAGGTTAACTTTGGCTTCGACTGTTGTTGCAAGCGTTCCCTCTGATCCCACGATAATTTTCGCGAGGCTGAAGGGATGGTCAGCGTCGCAGCCATCTCTCCGGTAGGGGGTTAGATCTCTTGATCCTGCGTCGGCGACGTACTCATCAAGGTTGTATCCGGCTACACGACGTAGGACTCGTGGGAACCGTTTACGAATCTCATCTTCATTTTCTGCTGCGATTCGGCATATCTCCCGATAGATATGGCTTTCACGGGAGTCGCCCCGCTGCTTGGCGGCAAGTTCATCAAGCGAGATTGGTTCAACAAAAATTGCTTCCCCGTTGGATAGCCGAAGATCCAGCGACATCGTGTGGTCAACGGTTTTTCCGTAAATTAGGGAGTGTGCCCCCGCCGAGTTGTTGCCGATGGTGCCCCCGATATTTGCACGACTGCTTGTCGCCACGTCGGCGGTATACATCAGATTATAAGGGTTCAGGTAATCGTTCAATTCGTCGATGACGACTCCCGGCTGCACCCGTGCCCAGCGCTCTTCGACATTGACCTCGATAATCTCGTTCATATACTTGGACATGTCGATGACAATTGCTTGTCCCACCGTCTGTCCTGCCAAGCTGGTTCCGCCACCACGAGGCAGAATTGGGAGGTTGCGATCGTAGGCAATCTGGATGGTCTTGGTCACATCCTCTTTGTGTCGCGGAATAACAACGCCGATCGGCTCCATCTGGTACAGGCTTGCGTCAGTGCTGTATAAGACTTTGGAATACGGATCGAAGCGCACCTCACCTTCAATCTCTTTTCTGAGTACCTGCTCCAGTTCGTTGTGGGAATTGTGCATATCTATTGTGGCTCACTTTCTATTGGAACGCTGTGTCGTTGAATCACGAGATTAATCTTATATCCTAACATAGTGAGGATGAAAAGTCTATCAAAATCTTTTCTGTACGACGTTAATCCATTCTACCGGGAAGATTACCACGGCTTAGGGTGATTGTTTTTCTGAATTTACCTAACTAGTGGGGGTAGTAGATTTGCCAAGTCTCGCCAAGCCTCTCAGATACGCACTGCCTCTAACAAGGCAGCCAGTGCATCTTTTGGACGTTTCGCAAATCCTTGGGAACACCAAAATGTACGGAAGAATACACTCAGAAGGCTACAGAGAAGAACTAAGAGATTTTTGTTGACTCCAAAGTAGAAAATTGCTATAATGGATATATATCAGTTCTTGATAGACCGGGAATTCACCCGGTGATAGCAGTGTCCATCACTGGGTGGGTTAGTAGCCTGTAGATTTGGAAGTGATATGTGTCGGATACTCTCACCCCTAAATTGAAGCACCCCTTGGGACATCTAGGGGCCTTCTTAAGGAGGTTACCAAAATGTTATAGCAGGGTTTTTTCTGTGTCTGCTGCCGTCTATTGTCGATGGACTGGAGGAAGATTGTGTCCTGTATTATTCCTTTGACAACGACGAACAAGGACTTGCAAAGGATGGGTCCGGAAAAGGACATGACGGCGATATTTTTGGGGTAAAGCAGGTTGATGGGAAATTTGGCAAGGCCTATCAATTTGGATCTGACGACGGTAATGACGAAAAAGGGGATTTTATACAAACCCTACCTCACAAAGACTTTTCCTTCAAAGGAGGAGAAGGAATCACGTGCATGGCTTGGTTCAACAAATCCGAAGCAACTGAGTTTGGTGCGATTATTTATAATCGCCCTGAAGAAAATAGGTGCAATTTCGGTTTTCGATTCGAAGCTAACGGCATCTCTTGGTTTTATCGAGACAAAGGGGATGCAGAGTGGGAAGGAGTCAGAACACCAAATACTGTCAAAAGAGGAGAGTGGACGCATGCTGCCGCCACCAATACTTATGGGGGCGGATTAGACAATATGAAAGTCTATGTAAATGGAAAACTTATAGAGAAAGAAAAGGAGGTGGGTTGGGGAACCGGCGGCGGGTTGGATCCTTTTTCAATCGAAGGTCCCGTTGATATCGGTGGCCGTTGGGAAGGGCAAAGCCACCTCTTCAGTGGTATCATTGACGAGCCATCTATCTTTCGACGGGTTTTAACCGAGGCGGAGATAAACGAAGCTATGAACGAGCCTCTGTCGACGTTTCTTGCCGTTCAACCTGAGGGCAAGCTTACCACAACATGGGGCGCCCTAAAACGAAAGTCTGACTAATACTGGATTAGGCTTGGGCTTTCCCATTTGGTGTGTTGGGAAGTTTTAATCCTAAATCGGGAGCAATTGTGATACAATGTCAGTTTTTCAACATAAAAAAACATCGGGAGCAATTCCCGATGCTTTGATGAGCCAGAATAAAAGCGTGGAGGCTTGTTGACTCCACGCTTTTCTGATGTTTTAACTCCAAATTACTTGAGAATGACCATTTTCTTTGTAGCGGAGTAATCACCCGCTTGTAAATGATAGAAATACGAGCCACTTGAGACTTGTTGACCCGTATTATCTTGTCCGTCCCAATACGCAGCTTTTTCTTTTGTGAGATATACGCCTTCTGGTTGAGTACCTAAACTCAGTGTGCGAATAAGGTGCCCATCAACATCGTAAATTGAAATGCTGACCTCCGCCTCTGTCACCAACTGATATGGTAACCATGTTTCAGGGTTAAACGGATTTGGGAAGTTTTGGTACAGGGCATCTTTGCGTATTTGACCCCACAGGACAAACTGTTGTAGTTTGTCTTCGACCGGAAGGGCTAAATCACTAATGGAATGATAGATATAGGCCGCGCCTGACCGGTCTCCGGCATCATCGTCTCGATAAGCGCCGGAGATGGAATAGGTTCCGCCCATATCTATGGCAGAGCCGAAGTAGTCATCTTCCGCCCCGTCACTGTTGGTAGTCTTTTTCTTCTCAGTCCAATTCCCGGTGCGCGCAAAGGAATAGACTGAGCCGGAATCGAGTCCTTTATCATCGTCGAGAGGAGCCCCTACCATAGCGGCTACGTTACCGCCGGCGCGGCCGATGGAGACGGCATGGCCGAACCAGTCACCTGCCGCTGTGTCGCCGGCAGTGATTTTGGCTGCCTCTGCCCACTTCTTGCTTATGGCATCGTGCTCGTATATATAAGCCGCTCCGGCATCCTCTCCTTTCTCATCGTTGAGATAAGCCCCAACGATGGCATAGTCTCCGCTGATAGTGCAAGAAAAACCGAAGTAGTCACCTGGCTTCCCGTCACTGGCGCTGAGTTCTTGTTTTTCGATCCATTTTTCACCCTCGCGTACAAAAATATACGCTGCGCCGGAATCAACTCCTTTACCTTTAACATCTCTTTGATGAGCCCCGATTATGGCGGTGTCCCCGCTGAGGGAAACAGAAACCCCGAAGGTGTCAAGAGCAACTGCATTTTTCCCTAGGTTGAGTTTGTCCGTCTGGCCCCACCTTCCTTGTGGGTTGCGCTTGAAAATATAGGCTGAGCCGGTAGCACTTCCACCATCATCGTCGAGATAAGCCCCGACGATGGCATAGTCTCCACTAAGGGAGACGGAAGTGCCGAATATATCTTCTGCTGAAGGGTCCTCGGCAAGGAGTTTGTCTTCTTCTTTCCATTTATCTCCGTCACGTACGAAGATATAGGCTGCTCCGGCAGCGCTTCCACCATCATCGTCACCACGAGCCCCGGCGATGGCGAGGTCTCCTTCGATATCGACGGATCGCCCGAGGCCGTCAACTGTTTCCCCATCACTGGCAACGAGTCTTTCCTGCTGGATCCAGGTTGTCCCGTTGAAAAAATAGATTAGAGCTGAGCCGGATCTTCTTCCTTTATCGGCAGAGCGCCAATTACCGACGATGGCGTAGTTCCCGTCAATGGCGACGGCAAAACCGAATTCGTCACCTCTCTTCGCCTCCGCAGCAACGATCTTGGTTTCTGCGGCAACGCTTTCGGTCACTTGTCCAATAACCAGTATTGCAAAAACAGATACTATTGCACTAAACAAAAGTTTCTGCATCGTCTCATCTCCTTTTCTGTACGTTTAACCAGAATCTGTAGGTGGTCAGCATGATGGTATACACCTGAATGTCGATGCCCCCATCCCGACCTCCAACGGACTTGAGTCGGGTTTGGTGCTAGGAACCAACTAAATCTTCGACATCCTATAATATTTCGTCCGCGGACCTATAAAGTGTTTATCACCACCTTGATTATGAGACTTTTAGTTAGGGCGTGTTGACATTTGACAACACGTAGGTTGGGTTAAGCGGTAAAAACGAATCCCTATTAATGACAGAAGAAACTAGGCTTTTCGACTATCTTAGAGAGTACATAAAGTGAAACCCAATACCATACCTGTAGGTCGGGCATCTTGCCCGACCCTCCCACTCGGTCTAATACTGGCAGATAGCCTGTAGGTCGAGATTCATATCTCGACACCCAAATGTCAACAAAACCTAGGAATAATATTATTATAGCACGACTCCAAATAAAAATCAAACCAAGAATGTAGTTAGTTTATTTTTTTACCCGAGTCTATTTTATGCTTTTAAGGTTGTAAGAAATTCGGTTGCAAGTCAATGGGTGAGTTGTTACGTATGAATCCAACCACTCACCATTGATGAATCATGTTTTAAGTGTCACAACAGGGCAAAGTGTCAATTTGTTTTTGAACTCTCCCAAAATCGCGAGGTATATATACCGGCTCTTGTCTCATGGGGGTTACCATTGAAAGACACATCTGCCACCTTCCAACGCGGTTTAACACTCAAGTCCTTTCTTATTACCCTATTGATCACTCCAATCCATGTGCTTTGGATTATCGAGCTTGAAGTGGTCCGCCATACCTGCCCAACGATCATCCATCCGTTCGCAAATGTGATTTTTATACTCTTTTGGCTGCTCTTCATTCGGTATGCCCTTGGCAAAATCTCCCCCAAATTTGGTCTGTCTGAACCGGAGGTTCTCACCATCTATATCATGTCGTGTATTGTCTCCACCTTCTGTTCATACGACATAATGCAAGTTTTGATTCCAACCATGGGACATCCGTTTTGGTTCGCGACGACCGAAAACGAATGGCGTGAATTATTTTGGGATCAACTGCCCGAGTGGCTCACTATTCGAGACGAAAAAGCCCTAGGACCTTTCCATGAAGGAGGTTCAAGCCTCTACATCGAGCATTATTTGAGAACATGGTTTGTCCCTGTCGTTTCGTGGGTCTCGTTCATCTTTGTGTTGATGACTGTGATGGTTTGCATTAACACGCTTTTACGGGTTCAGTGGACAGAGCGTGAACGGTTAACCTACCCTCTGATTCAACTTCCGCTAGAGATGACTCAGGCAAGGTCTGGTTTCTTCAAAAATAGACTGATGTGGTTTGGATTTGGCATTATCTCAGTGATTGTGACGGTAAACATTCTAAACTCACTCTACCCTTCCATCCCCTATATTCCCATCAAACGTCAGGACATCCATCAGTATTTTACCCATAGGCCTTGGAACGCGATAGGGCCGACACGGATCTCCTTCTATCCTTTCGTCATCGGAATTAGCTTCCTCATACCGCTCGAACTCCTGTTTTCATTCTGGGTATTTTACATATTTTACAAAATGGAACTAATATTCGGTAGCATAATGGGTTGGCGAAGTCTCCCACGTTTCCCTTATGCCAGCGAACAGGGCTTCGGCGTGTATATGGGGGTGTTAGTATTTTTCCTTTGGAGAGGTAGAGCGCATTTCACAGGGGTGGTGCGTCATTTGTTCAGCCCCCGGTCATCTGCGTCACGACTTGATGACTCCCGTGAACCGATGCCATATCGCCTTGCGGCGGCAGGCATGGTCCTCGGCATGATCTTCTTGGCGATCTTTTCCTACAGAGCCGGCATGTCTTTGTGGATGATTGTGATTTTTTTTGGGCTTTACTTTTTATCAGGGATAATGGTCGCGAGACTCCGCGCGGAATTGGGTTTCATGGTACACGATATGGCTGGCACCCAGCCACACGACATGATAATTGTCGGTTGTGGCACACGTCGCATCGGGACGAGCACCCTGACCGTCATGTCACTGTACACATTTATCAATCGCACTAATTGGACAAATCCAATGCCAGAGCCACTTGAAGCTTTCAAAATCGCAGAAAGACGGAATATCAACCCCCATCATATAGTGGTCGCCATCCTACTTACCACCTTAATCGGATCGGTGGTGACCTTTTGGCTTTTGTTGGATATCTACTACCGGCATGGTGTAGAGTCTGGATACTTCTGGCACACAGCCCATGGGCGTGGTGCCTATAGCCAACTTGAAAATTGGCTGACTTATCCCCAAGGAACCGATGGCACCGCTGTCGCCTTTATGGGCGTCGGAGTTGGGGTAGCGGGCGTGTTGATGGCTTTGAGAACGCGCTTTATCTGGTGGCCCCTACACCCGCTTGGTTATGCGATGGCAAATAGTTGGGGGATGTATAACCTGTGGAGTTGTCTCCTTGTCACATGGGCAGCCAAACTTATCATCCTACGTTATGGTGGCATCCACGCTTATCGACGGGCGATTCCGTTCTTTTTAGGACTGGCGTTGGGAGATTGTATAACTGGCAGTCTCGGGAGCATCTTAAGTATTGTTCTCAACACACCCATATATGAATTCTTTCCATAAATGATTCCATATGTGAGTACGTTTTTCAAAGTTGCCGATGACCGGGTCAGGTAGATTACCGCACCCGGTGAAAGCTAGTTTCGATTGACTTTACTGCACACGGCACTTTAGGTCCGTGGCGCACCGGCTCTCGTATCATAAGGACTACGGTTGAAAGACATGTCTGACATCCAAAAAAGCGGTTTAACACTTAAGTCCTTCCTGATCACGCTGTCGCTCACCCCAATCAATGTACTTTGGATTATCGAGCTTGAAGTAGTTCGGCATACCTGCCCAACAATCATCCATCCGCTGGCGAATGTGATCTTTATACTCTTTTGGTTGCTTTTGATACGATACCTTTTGAGCAAGATCTCTCCGAAACTCGGTCTTTCTGAAGCGGAGGTCCTCACCACTTATGTCATGTTGTGTGTTATTTCCTGTCTCTGTTCGTACGACACAATGGAAATCTTGGTTCCAATGATAGGGCATCCGTTTCGGTTTGCGACGACCGAAAACGAATGGCGTGAATTGTTTTGGGAGCAACTACCCCAGTGGCTCACTATTCGAGACGAAAAGACTTTGAATGCGTTCTATGAAGGGGATTCAAGCCTCTACATCGAGCATCATTTGAAGACATGGCTTATCCCAGTTGTTTCGTGGGTCTCGTTCATCTTTGTCTTGATAGTTGTGATGGTATGTATTAACACGCTGCTGCGAGTTCAGTGGACGGAGCGTGAACGGTTGACTTACCCAATCATTCAGCTTCCGCTAGAGATGACTCATACAAGGTCTGGTTTCTTCAAAAACAAATTAATGTGGCTTGGCTTTGGCATCGTTTCGGTGATTGTGGCGGTGAATATTCTAAACTCGCTCTACCCGTCCGTTCCCTATATCCCTATCAAACGCCAGAACATCCATCAGTACTTTAGCCATCGTCCTTGGAACGCGATAGGACCGACACGGATCTCCTTCTATCCTTTTGTCATCGGAATTAGCTTCCTCATGCCGCTCGAACTCCTGTTTTCGTGCTGGGTATTTTACATATTTTACAAGCTGGAACTAATATTCGGTAGCATAATGGGCTGGCGAAATCTCCCACGTTTCCCTTATGCCGGCGAGCGGGGTTTCGGAATATATGTCGGAGTGTTAGTTTTCCTCCTCTGGAGAGGCAGAGCTCATTTCACAGGAGTGGTGCGTCATCTGTTCAGTGCACGAGCATCCGCGTCACGACTTGATGATTCCCGCGAACCGATGCCATATCGTCTAGCGGTGGCAGGTATGGTCCTCGGCATGATCTTCTTGACAATCTTTTCCTACAAAGCCGGCATGTCTTTGTGGATGATTCTAGTTTTTTTCGGAGTTTACCTTTTCTTAGGGATAATGATTACTAGGCTCCGCTCGGTAACGAACCCCACAATATGATAATTGCCGGTTGTGGCACCCGTCGCCTTGGTAAGAATACACTGACCGTCATGTCACTGTACATGTTTCTTGTTCGCACCAATTGGGCAAATCCGATGCCAGAGCCACTTGAAGCCTTCAAAATCGCAGAAAGGCGGAACATCAACCCCCGTCATATGGTGGCTGCTATTCTGCTTGCCGCCTTAATCGGATCGGTGATGACCTTTTGGCTTTTGTTGGATAGCTACTACCGACATGGCGCAGAATCTGGACACTACGATCCGAGCACATTGGGCTTTGGACGTGGTATCTTTCGCCAATTAGAAGGTTGGATAACCTATCCGCAGGGGACCGATGGTATCGCTGTCGCCTTCATGGGTGGGGGAGTTGGGATAGCAGGCTTGTTGATGGTTTTGAGAACACGTTTTGTCTGGTGGCCTCTACATCCGCTCGGTTATGCGATGGCAAATAGTTGGGGGATGTACAACTTGTGGAGTTGTGTCCTCGTCACATGGGCAGCCAAACTTATCATCCTGCGTTATGGTGGTATCCACGCTTATCGACGGGCGATTCCGTTCTTTTTAGGACTGGCGTTGGGAGACTGTATAACTGGCAGCATCGGGAGCATCTTAAGTATTGTTCTCAACACGCCCATATATGAATTCTTTCCGTAAGTAATTCCACGACATAAAAAAACAAATTCGCATCCAGCCAAAATTGTGACACATCTGATGTGGTTTAAGGTATAGTTTTGATGATGTGTTTGACGTTTATCTTGAAGTCGCTGCTAGTTAGTGTCGCTCAATTTATCGCAGTGTGTGACAACTGCAACGGGACTTTAGCTGGAGTTTCTTCCATCAGCAAAGTTTCAAATGAGCCTGGAATACGCTCAAGTTGATATGGCAAAGCTCGGCTTTCGGGAAAGCACTGTTCTCAAATGGAGGATAAAGCCATGACAATCATCACGGGTATTAAGATGCTTAAAGGAACCATGCACCGATCTGGCAACGGTGACAACTGGCATACGACATGGGCTAACAACGACAAGCAATATGTTATCCTAACTGATGGCACAGGCTGGCCCGATGCAGTGGGAAATACCGGCAAGAGATACATTACTAGGGTCTTTGCTATTCGCGGGAATGCACCCAACCATACCTTTGAGCATCTGCCCGGGTATCCCGATTTGAACTACCCCAATATATTTTACGGTTTCGGCATCCTCGCCCTTGACGGATACATCTATCACTTTCTCACAACAGCAAACCGTCTACCTCATGATCAACCGAACTTCTTGTCTCGTTTTATCGGAGCTAAACTCATCTACTCACCTGACAATGGTCAAAGCTGGAAAAACCATGATGGTTCTCCGCTGAGATGGGAAGGCTGGGAAGAACGGAATAGCGAAAGTATGGTGTTCTATTGCGAGCCAGGGGATGCATTCTCGCTGTTGACAATTTTGCAGATGGGCAAGAATTACGAGCATAACACGGACGGTTATATCTACGTTTATGCGCCCAATGGCAACGAAGAAGAGAGCATGAATCAGTTAGTGATGTTCCGTGTTCCCAAAGACAGAATCCTTTCCCGGGCTGACTACGAGTACTTCGTTTCGCGAAACTCCGATGGGACAGCCAATTGGAGCAATGATATTCATGCTAGAGGAGTTGTTCACACGTTTCCATCTGGCTGGGTGAATAAAGGCTTTCATCATCCGTACGCATGGCATCCAAGCGTGGTGTACAACGCACCGCTAGGGGTTTATATGATGGCAAATTGGGGTATGGGCTGTGACAGCGATGGAAGGTGGTTTGGAAAACCTAGCTACCTTGGTTTTTGGATCGCTGCCCAGCCATGGGGACCATGGAATCAAGTGTATGAGGAAACTGCTTGGGTGCCGGAGGGGGATTCTGCCGCACGCGCTTACCAACCCCAGATTATCCCTAAGTGGATTGCTAAGGATGGTAAGTCATTTTGGCTTGCGTTCACTGATTATCAGGAAATCAATGGAAAGCTTCCGTATACCTGCTTCAATTGTCAGAAAGTGGAGATCTTGACAGAGTAGATGTCTTCACACTTCGGCTGCGCTCATGGCGGGCGCTGACTTGTGATCCGGTATGGCTCAAGCGAATCTTCTATCTATCTTCATCCATGGGGATGAATCTACATTCCTGCATGAAACTCGCTGCTATTCTCTTTTTTGTTGAGAGACCTAACGGATATGTTGTATAATAATAGAGGAGCAAGGTTCACGTTCTACTCTTACCGATTGTCCTAGCGCTAGGACTATCAAACTCGAATGAACTAGCTAACGAAAAGGAGATAACCATCATGAGTTTAGCGGAGTCTCAGATTTCGTTTTTCTACGAGAACGGTTACTTACGGTTGGAGGACGTGCTGGACAAGGAGGACTTGCAGCCAGTCATTGACGAGTATTCCGATATTATTGACAAACGTGCACAGAAACTCTACGCCGAGGGAAAGGTCAATTCGCTATATGCGGACGAGCCGTTCACGCGGCGAGTGCTGTGTCTAGCGGAGGAAGCCCCAGAGGTTGCCGCTAATCTGGACATCATGCAGGAACGCGGTGAAGCGACCTTCAACTTCCTGAAAAATCCTAAGGTTCTGGATGTAGCAGAATCAATGACAGGTTCGACGGAGATTGTGTGCAATCCCATCCAGCACATTCGGGCAGTCCTCCCTCACCGCGGCGAGAGTAAACCGACCCATTGGCATCAAGACGCTGGTGTATGCTGGCCCGATGCCGATCCCTACTTTATGCTCACCATCTGGGTGCCCATTGTGGACGCGACGCTGGAGAATGGCTGCTTGCAAGTGATGCCGCGCAGCCATAAAGACGGTCTCTGCATGAATGCACCGACCGTATCGGCAGAAGAACGTCCTCCGATTGAACCCCTACCTCTCCCCGTGCCCGCAGGTGGTCTAATCCTGTTCCACAACTACACCCTCCATGCCGCTCTACCGAACAAGTCGGATACGGTGCGGTGGAGTTTTGACCTGCGGTACAACCACGCCTATCAACCGACAGGGCGTCCCTTCTATCCTGGATTTTTGATGCGCAGCAAAGAACATCCGGATACGTTGCAGACCGATTATGAGACCTGGTGTCAAAGCAGGGAAAGATGCTGTGCGCTATCGCTGGAATCTCTAGTTGTGACAGAGGCGCGGGCAGAATTAAGAGTCTTTTTAGAAATGACTTTTTGAAAAACCAACTATATGTAGAGACACGCCTAGGCGTGTCTAAAAAAGCAGGAGTGTGGGTCCGCACTCCTGCTTTTTTCTGGAAAACGCGTCCTCCATAACCAATGGTGCTAGCTTGATAAGGGTTCGTGAGACGGTTCCCTTGATTATATCGTTAATCATATTTTCAGATAATTCTCGATTAATGGGCGGAAATCTATACTCATGATTGCTATAGAGTTTACAACACATGGTTCTATTGTGTAGTTGATAAACCGACACAACAGAACAAACACCAGAAGCATAGGCATGCCAATTTCTATCCCTCTGAAGGGAGTGCCAAAAACCAGTTGCTCTGCTTCCAACTTGTGTATGTGCCGACGCGGAGAATGGAAGGGTCTGTAGCTGGCAGAGACCGTTTTATCAATGTTGATGAGAGTGTGCCATCTTTAAACAGGTGATGCCTCGCCGTTGGGTTTATTACAAAACATGACTCGGTTTCTCAAGGACGTTTTAATCTCTCAGTACAATCGGATGACTAGCTAGGGCGTGTTGACATTTATGTGAGGAGTGTCCATAATTCGCCGATAAGCCGCTATCGTAGGGGCGCGGTTACCTCACCCAACGGGTTGGGAGACCCAACCCCTACGAAGGACCGTGTGTCTGTGCACACCTCTCAATTATCTAGTTACAATGAAATGTCATAGAACCTAGTTAATGTAGATGGTTTTGTGTCTTTATCAATTACTCAATTTAATTTCTAAACTTTACCAAGGGTTAGTATGAACATCCACACCAAGTTAATCCTGAATTACATGGGAATAGTGCTGGTGATCTTGCTAGCGATGTATGGGTATTTGGATTACTCGCTGAAGCAGAATTTGGGGGAGCGAATCACAGACGAACTGACGGTGCAGGCGAATTTGACCCGGGAATTTCTGGTCGAAAAGCTACCTAGCACGTTTAGTTATGATGTCGTGGACGGCTTCGTGGATCGGCTAGGAACCGCTAGCGCTAGCAGCGCTCGTCTCACGTTCATTGGGGTTGATGGGATTGTGTGGGGAGATACAGAGCGGGATGGACATCATTTGCGGGATATGGATAATCACCGGAATCGACCAGAAGTACAAGAAGCTTTGACGGGTAGAATTGGTACGATAGACCGGTATAGCGATACTGTGATGACGACGCTCCGCTATCTTGCCTTGCCGGTGGTGCGCGATGACGAAATAATAGGCATCTGTCGGGTTGCGCTCCCCATGATGGAGATCGATACGGTTATCAGTCGGCTCCGGTGGCTTTTGTTGTTGGCAATCAGCGCAGGTCTTGTTTTTGCTATCTTGTTTAGCCTTATTACCACCAACGTTACAACGAAACCGATTCGGGATTTGACTCAAGCCACGAAATCGCTTGCGGTTGGTGAATTGAACTCTCGCGTCTCCGTTGCTGTATCGGGTGAGCTTGGGGAATTATCGAATCATTTCAATCAGATGGCCAATCGGATTGAAACACAGATTCATGAAATTTCCCGTGAGCGCAATCTGAGGGATAGTATCCTATCGAAGATGGTTGAGGGGGTCCTGTTAATTGATGCGCAGTTTGCTATTACGTATGCGAATTCGGCGGCGATCACGATATTAGACTTCCCTGTCCATTATCAGGCGCTTTCGCTGGTTGAAATCATCTCGGACCCGGCATTGAAACGTCTTTTATGGCAGGTGACAGATACGGGGAAAGCGGGGTTCGCAGAGATTACGCTAGTCGGTCCAACCGAGCGCGAGACGGAAGTTATCATCGTTCCTGTTGGGGGAGAGTATCTGGTCAGTCTCCATGACGTAAGCCAGTTGAGGAAATTGGAGCGAATTCGGTCAGACTTCGTTGCCAACGTCGCTCACGAGATGCGCGTTCCGTTGACCTCAATTCACGGGTATGCGGAGACGCTTCTCAATGGTGCCTTAGAGGACACCAACGCAAATGAGCGATTCGTGGAAAAGATCTTACAACAGTCTGCACGGCTTTCGCAACTAGTATCGGATCTGCTGGATTTATCTCACCTTGAGTCTGGAGAGGTTGAGCTTGAACTAAAGCCTTGTGAAATTGATGAATTCCAAACGACTATCTTAACGCTCTTTGAACCCGTATTTGAGGAAGCTAATCTGACATTTGTGTGGAGTGTGCCCAACCATTTGCCGGTTGTGTTTGCGGACAAGCAGCTTATCGGACAGGTGATGGCAAACCTAATTGAAAACGCGATTAAGTATACGCCGGCGGATGGCACTATCACAATCTCTGCCGAAGCCAACGACTTTGAGGTTATCGTTCATGTGAAGGATACCGGAATTGGTATCCCTGCTGAATCGCTCCCTCGAATCTTTGAGCGATTCTATCGGGTGGATAAGGGACGGTCGCGTGAGATGGGTGGCACAGGGCTAGGACTTGCGATTGCCAAGCACATTCTGCTTCAACACGGTGGTAGGATATGGGTAGACAGCAGTCCGGGAGAAGGGTCGGTATTCCACTTCGCCTTGCCGTTGCAAAGGAGAGTCTCGGCGACTAAACAGATAGTACAGCATTCTCAGATTGACGATGACCGAACCTTTGAATCCCTTAAGAATCTGTAGATGTAAAATAAAAAGCCCTGTTCGGCGAAATACCAAACAGGGCATTGAATAACTCTCC
This sequence comes from Candidatus Poribacteria bacterium, assembly GCA_021295755.1. Taxonomy (NCBI): domain Bacteria; phylum Candidatus Poribacteria; species Candidatus Poribacteria bacterium. The sequence continues at coordinate 1,057 of JAGWBT010000153.1, read as the reverse complement.
CGGACGGATTCGAACCGCCGACAAAGTGGTTAACAGCCACCTGCTCTACCAGCTGAGCTACGGGAGATCATTGTGCAACAAAATCGCTGGCAAGGTATTGTAACATAATAGGAGATAATTATACATAATCGTTTGCGGAATTGCAAGGAAAATTAGATTGGGAGAGGGGAGAACGACAGAAATAAAGTGATGAAAAGGATTATAAGTTCTTTGCAGATTGGTTTTCGTTGGTTGGCTGTGGTTATTCAACTTCTAAATCTAAGGCAAATGAGATAGTATCCTTAATCTCCATCATCACATTGTCTGGCAGTTTGTCAAGCCTTCGTTCAAGTCGAACTTTCGGTATAGAACCTAGCCCTTGTACATTAGCGTAAGAATCTTGATTAAGAAATCTCAACCTTGGTAGTACTACCTCATAGGGACTTTGCCTGTACTGAGTAGTTAAAGGGACATAAGTTATCATAGCTCGTGGTGGATCTGGGTCGTAGCGAGATATCACGAGGATGGGGCGCGTTTTCGCGGCTAACCCAAGATCTGCTAGCCAAATCTCACCGGGATACGGGTTCATCGAGTAAATTCAAAACCTCCTGTTCTACGGAACGCGACTGCATTATATCTAGCACATCGTGGTCTGCAAGGTTAATAATTTCTGTGATTCTCTCTCTGACCTCTGCCACAGTATTCGGCTCCCATTCGCGTAATTTTGCGTCTAATTTTTCGGCTAACACATCCATTGATTTCCCTCCATTGGTTCATCGCCTCCACAAACTTGTAGACAGTGAAAATCTGAGAAAGTAAAGATACTTTCTATGGGTAAACACGATAACATAAACATCCCCCCTATGTCAATCCGAAATTGAAGGGGTATAATCCCTTGACGCCCTTCTCTATCATCTGATATAATCGGCGCGAAATCCGTTTGAGGTGAGCACACATCAAGTTCTACGACTAGCGAACCTCTATTCTTGACATACTCCCCAACCTAAAGGATTGGGATTCTCCCCCGTTCCTTTAAGAATTAGAATTGCGCTATCAACAAGGACAGCCCGACGAATCG
>JAGWBT010000152.1 GCA_021295755.1 Candidatus Poribacteria bacterium | reverse complement strand
AAGGCGTTAACCGACGCGGGAGTTCTGTTCTGCTTTGCGCCCGATGCCGTCCGCCGTCCTATGGCTTGCACCATCATAACCTTCATCTTAGCGCTTGCGATGAGATTGATGGCAAAGGACAAAATCACCCGTCAGGGACGCTGGTCAGAGCAGAATGACTATCGCGGTGAAGGTTTAATGGGCAAAACGCTCGGATCCATCGGCGTCGGCAACATCGGTCATGAGGTGTTTGTATTGGCACAGCCGTTTGGCATGCGTCATCTGGGCTGCGATCCCTACATAAAGCAGGCGGATGTAGACGATGTGGGCGTGCAATTAGTGGACATGGACACGCTGCTAGCAGAGTCGGACTTCGTGAGTATCAGTGTGCCATTGAACGAGGAAACGCGACATCTCGTTGGAGAGCGCGAGTTGCGCAAGATGAAATCAACTGCTTATCTGATAAGTACCTCACGGGGACCTGTAGTTGATGAAGCAGCACTGATTCAAGCATTGCAGGAGGGCTGGATTCGAGGAGCAGGAATTGATGTTTTCGAGCAGGAACCCGTCGATCCTGACAATCCGATTCTCGGTATGGACAATGTGGTAGTATCCCCCCACTCACTGTGTCATACCGATGAATACTACAAACTTGCTTGGAGCGGTAAACTCCGACAGGCAGTGCAAATTCTCCGGGGTGAAATTCCCGAAGAATTAGTTAACAGGGAAGTTCTTGACAGACCAGTGTTTCAGACAAAGTTCAAGAAGTTCCAGGTATCCTAGAGGGAGACTGACACTGCTGTCTAAACGCATTTCGTTAGTTAATTGGTTGGTTAATGAACCAATGAATAAATGAGCCAATGAACAACTTGATACGAGGTGATTCATGCAGTTTGACTTGTTAATCAGAGGTGGTGATGTTGTAGATCCAGGTGGTGGTCACAGTGGCAAGTTTGATGTTGCGGTTAAGCGCAATCGTATTGCAGCCGTTGATGCCAATATTCCCGCAGAATCTGCTGTTCAGGTTATTGATGCTAGCGGTCAATATGTAACGCCGGGGTTGGTCGATCTCCATACCCATATCTTCTACGGTATTGGCTATTACGGTGTCCATGCAGATACGGTGGCGGCGCGCAGCGGTGTAACCACTTGGCTCGATGTGGGATCTTCGGGCGGGTACAACTTCCCCGGTTTCCGCGAGTACATCGTTACGCCCGCTCAAGCACGCATTTATGCGTTAATCAATATTTCATCAATCGGCTTGACAACGCGGTCCGGAGAACTCACCAACTTGGATTACTGCGATATCGATCTCTGCTGCAAAATGATAAATCTGAACCGGGATATAGCGTTGGGCGTAAAAGCACGTATAGATCAAGGTCAAACTGGCGGCACAGTCGTTCCACTGACATACGCACGGGAGGCAGCAGATCGCTGCGAACTCCCACTGATGGTTCATATCGGCGGTGGACCACCGGGGATTGTTGATGTCCTGAAGCATATGAAACCCAACGACATACTGACCCACTGCTTTACCGGCGGAGACATGCGCATCATCGACGATTCAGGCAAGCTGCGCGATGAAGCAAAACAAGCTTGGGACAGTGGTGTCGTTATGGACATCGGTCATGGAGCGGGTTCTTTCTCCTTTGAAACCGCAGAAGCGCTGATGAGTGTGGGCCATAAGCCGGATGTCATTTCGTCCGATATCCACCAAAACAGTATTGGCGGTCCTATGTTTGACATGCCGACCTGCTTGAGCAAGTTTATGGCGTTGGGGATGAGTTTTGCAGAGGTGATACAGGCGTCAACCGAACGGCCCGCCCAAGTAATGGGGCTGCAAGACGAAATCGGGACGCTCAAAGCGGGTGCATTGGCGGATATAGCGCTCTTCCGCATTGAATCAGGAGATTTTACCTTTTATGATGTCCGGATGAACCCACGAAAGGGTACGCAGTTGGTGCGCAACACCTTGACCCTTGTCAACGGGCGTGAATTACCTATCGTAGCCGAGAAATCACCGGCGCCGTGGTTTGAATTGAGCGATGGTCAGCGCCAACTCATCGAACGCAATCACACACCCGAAGCATTCGACCCTAAATTAGGACAATGAGGTCTTCAACATGTCACCAAATTTGTACGGTATGAGACGGTTTGAGAGTAAAACCGCTTTGGTAACGGGTGGTGCTTCAGGCATCGGCAGAGCGACGACAAACCGTCTGGCAGCAGAAGGCGCACACGTCATCATTGCGGACAACGACGCAGACATGGCAAATAAGGCTGTTGCGGAAATAGAACAGTCCGGTGGTACTGCAACTTATATGGAGGTTGATTTGGCAGATGACACCGCCGTTGAAGCGGTTGGTCGTGCCGTTGCCGAACAATTCTCTGCGCTCCACATTTTGGTGAATAACGCTGCTATCTTGAGACAGGGGCGTATCGAAGACGGAGGATGGTTGCCAAATTGGGAACCGGAAACAGCGGTCGGTTTAAGAGGCTGGGTCCTGATAACTCAAGTGCTATTGCCCATGTTAAAGAAGGAGGGTGCTGCTATCGTCAATCTCTCATCAGAGGGCGGCTTTCTCGGAAGACCGGGGCAATGGGTCTATGATGCGATAAAAGCGGGCTTGGTCTCAGCTACCAAGACGATGGCTTATGAGTTTGTCGATTACGGTATTCGCGTCAATGCTGTCGCACCGGGGTGGATCGTTACGGAGATGCACTTTGGTAAACACCCGGACCCACAAGCGCGGAAGAAGGAACTGGAAGAAACGCCCATAACTTCCTGTATTATGAAACGCCGTGCGCAGCCAGAAGAGGTAGCTTCCGCTATTGCCTTCCTACTTAGCGACGACGCCTCTTACATCACCGGCACAACCCTCCATGTCGATGGGGGTCGCATGGGGATGTCCGTGGGGTAACGGCTTTGTATAAGGTATAATCCGACTTCTCAGGGGTTTGTGTGCGCTTCCAGAATTCAAGGAGGGTGAATGGCCAGTTTTGCGTCACGCGCCCTTGGCTATTCTTATACCAGCTTCTTACATCTGATGCGCCCCAAGCCATCTGTAGATTACCTTCGTCAACCCATTGGTTGTAGGCGTCATGGACGGACTGTTTGCAGTCAAGCGCGGCGTAGCCGGTTTCAATCAGAAGCTTGATACACCCCAGAATGTACCGCATCTCACATTCCGAAAAGAAAATGATGCTGCCATTGGCAACGATATTTGTGTTGGGACCATACATGCAAAACAGATTGGGAAATTTGGGAATGGTCATCCCTAAATATGCACGGGGATTGCCGTCCCAATGTTCTTGAAGATCAATTCCTCCCAAACCTTTGATTTTCATTGGCCAGAGCATACGGCTAGGATAAAATCCCGTGGCATAGATTAGTATATCCACTTCGTAAGTTTCGCCCGATTTGGTCGCAATCCCTGTCTCAGTAATTTGGGCAATTGGCTCAGTGACGAGATGGACGTTGTCCCGCTTCAGCGTTTTGAGCCATGTGCCGTTGTCCACCAGCATCCGCTTGCCCGCCGGCGGATATGTTGGAATACATTTTTGTAGCAGATCTGCATCATCTCCCACGATTGATTTCATGCCTTTGGTAAATTGGGCACGAAGTTCATCGTTGGCGGCACTAATCGAACGGGCTTGGTCTGTCCATGAAGCATCTTTTTTTACCCAAGCGAGCACACCTTCGGCGACATGCCAGAACCTGAAAAGGCGGAACCATTTGGCATAGAACGGTACGTGGTTTAGAAGCCAGTGTTTGCCCTCCGGGATGTCGTCATGATATACGGGCTCGATTGCAATCCAGTTCGGAGTCCGCTGAAAGACAAATATTTCGCCCGCCTGTTTGGCAATCTCTGGGACAAATTGAAAGGCACTGGCACCCGTGCCGATAACTGCAATCCGTTTATCGGTCAAGTCATGCCCATGTTCCTAAACGCCTCACGCCCTTCAATATCCGGGAGTCTCGGACGATTGAGTTGCCCCACAGCACTTATGACTGCTTGGGCTTCTAGGGTTTGGTTCGCACCGTTGGCACTTTTGACCCGTACTTTCCAACTGTAAGTTTTCTCATCAAATTCTGCCGATTCAACCGACATGTTGAAACGTATATGTGGGCGAATTCCAAACTCATCGGCACACTGGTTAAAATAATTCAGAAGCACGTTCTGCGGAGAATAATACTTTGGCCAATCCCTAGGCTTAAATGAGTAGGAGTAGATGTGATTGGGGGTATCAACGCGGCACCCCGGATAGGTATTCTCGAACCAAGTCCCTCCAATTGACGCATTTTTTTCAATAACTGTAAATGAAATCCCCGCTTCCTTGAGGCGGTGTGCAGCGAGGATACCGGACATACCTGCGCCAACAATGATAACGTGAAATGCACGCCTTTTCTCTAGCGGGATATCTTCCATCCCCGGCGGGGCATAAGGATCTCTGCTGTCCAAGGACAACTCGCCCATCAGAAATTGTCCATAATCGTCGGGCAGAGACTCTCCGACGAGGAAGGCCATCATTTCGCGAACTTGATCCATGGACGGTGCTTGAGGCAGCTTGCAACCATCGTCCCGATAGGTCTTAAGAACTTCAAGGGCTTGCGCACGCACCGTCGCTCGCTGCGCTTCGGTGATGCCGACATAGGGATCACCGAGAACGCGAGGGTGAGGCCGAATATCCCCACGTATGATGTTCATGTCACCAGTCAGGTGCACAAGCGACACCATCAGCGCAGGTATATTGGCTTCCTCTAGGGCAGCTTTAATGAACTCGTCGGGTTCGGTAATTGCCTTCCAAGTATCGAACTGAGTCGCAGCCATGCTTTCCCTTTGTCTAATCTCTCAAGCCCGCGTTACGTCTATGCCACGCTATTGAAATTGATACCCATCAAAGGTGTTATAGCCCTACCTCTATACTTCAAATGCCGAGATCCCTCAGATTATAGTCCTTCACGACATTTTCTTTTGTCGATTCGTTCCACCGATTGGCGGCTTCCATTCCAACCATAGGTTGGTAAACGTAGCGCGGTTCATCGGGGAAACGCTGCTGACGGGCGGCGACGCCTACAGCAATCAAGCGAGATCTCTCAAAAATGCGTTCTGCATCGTAGACTACCGTATCCTCGCCGTATGTCGTTTCAAGGTCAATAACGGAGGAGTAGCGGTGGAACCCAAAGTTGACTGTCACCCGCCAGTCCGGCGAAGTGTTTGGGAAAGATGCGTGCAAGGCTTGACGGTTGGACATGACAACGTCGCCGGGATTGCATACCATCGGCACTGCTCCGGGCAGACGGTCAGAACCGTTGTTATCCTCGATCATCTTTTTGATGTCCAGTTTGCCCTGTTTGTGTGATCCGGGCAATACCCAAACCCCGTTGGCTGCCGTGCTACCATATAGCTGCGCCATGAAATTGAACCCGTGGGTGCCTTGATCCCAATCCGGCTTATCCCACTGTTTGGTTCCGTCCTGATGCCATGCGACAGATGCGCCCAACCCCGGCGGCTTCACAATTATGGATTCGGTGAAGGGGGTGAAATCCGGCCCGTTAATGTGTTCTGCAACAGACAGAAGCTGTGGATGACCATAGAGTCTTAGGAAAGAGTCCATCAGTTGAAGCGGGCTTGAGATAGACGTAATCACAAAGTCCGGAGCATCTTCCGGTGGAGTGGGTTCGTTCATTTTGGCTGGATGACGACCATTGTTTCTTGATGTTCCACCCACGGGATCGCTCAACGGCTTTGCAAAATTGAAGCTGGATCTCGTAAGCTCGGATCCAATCGCGGGCCTCCCCTCTGAATCAACCTCTGCATCCTTCGTATGTGGTGCTCGGTCGAGCACGGTTTCAAAATCCTTCTGTAGATCTTTGAGTTCTTCTGCGCTTAATGCTCCTTCAAACACATAGAACCCACAACGCCAGTAGGCATCTGCGATGTCCTTGTGCAGCGTGCCGTTGGAGTTAAATCGGAGTGGCCCCCGATTGCCAATCTCATAAGCCTTCCGTTCTCCCTCTTGAACGTAAGCGTCCATTGTCGTTGTATCTTCTGATTTATTTGTGCTCATCTGCATATTTCCTCCCTCATTTCCATTTCCTGTTTCGCTTGCATAGATTAAAGAATTATCGACTTGAAGCTCGCGGCAGTAACACGCTGGGTCAACTCAAATGATTATACAACCCCGTCCGATTTAGATCAAGCGGAAAATATTCTATCGTTTGTGGACAGCGGCATGACCGTTCGAGGATTACTGACGGATATGTTTGTGAGTCAATTTGAGAAATCATGCAATAGAAACCGAGTCTCTGATTTTGACGTTGTATAAATCTACCCCTAACAGTTTGTGACATCATAGCAATATGACGTTCCGGAAATTTCCCGGGGTTTTGACAGAATCAAAAAAAGAAATGTTATGAATTTACGATAATTTTTCGATAACCGTGTAACATCTTTTACCCATAATTTCACCATGCCGTTGAAGAGCGTAGAAAGAGATATCGAACAATTGACTAAACCCAATCATATGCCAGAACAGAAGCAGCCTAGAACATCTCTCCTAAATCTTGACAGGCTTGTCAAACCTCTGCTTATTCTCGTCATCGTGGGTGTCATCGGTAATCTGGTTTTCTGCCTCTGGACGACAGACCGTCAGAAACTCGCCGAACTCCTCCGTTTAGATGGACGTTACCTCTTATTAGCGATGTTATTAACACTAGTTCCTCTGTTAGGGCACACCGTTCGCACCATCATGTGGACAAGATTCCTCGGCTACCGTGTTGGTGTACACAAGCTCTTCAAAATCGTTCTCGCCAATGAGCTGGCTGCATCCATCACGCCGACAGCCGTTGGTGGTGGACCCTTGAAGATTGCGATGCTCGCTCAAGCCGGGCTTAGGACCGGCGCAGCAGCATGTGTAACGACGTTGCCAACGCTGGAAGATCTCCTCTTTTTTATCGTAGCGGTGCCAGTCGCGATGACTATTTCATCATCATGGAATCACCCTGTATTCAATCTGATTTCAGAGGGAATTAATCTACATTGGGTGTTACCTTGCCTAATTGTTGGTTTAGTTGGGGGAGGTGGGCTGGCATTGTTTTGTCGAAAGTCAGGACTGAGGATACAGAGGTGGGAGGGACTTCAAGGGCAGTTGAAGGCAGCTGGAGCAGATTTTTTGAACGTCTGTCGAACGATTGGAGGAACAGGTAAATCTCGTCTCCTGCTAAGCACCACCATTGCGGGCATACAGTGGATATGCCGGAATGCTGTCGCTGCGATGCTTGTCGCCAGCTTAGGGGTAGAAGTTGAATTCATCCGCTTTCTGCTGTTACAGTGGCTCATTTTCATCCTTACACTGTTCATACCGACGCCCGGTGCCACAGGCGGGAGTGAAGCACTGTTCTATCTGATCTTCAAACCGCTGCTACCGAATGAAATTCTCGCTGTTACCATTGGCGGATGGCGATTCTTGACATTCTACTGGGTTATGATTATTTCTGCCATTCTGCTGTACATCTTGCTGAACTTTGGAATATCTGAAACCGAGCAGGCTTAAGCAGAATGTCTTCACTTACTACCTAGCGGAGTCGATTGTATTGCTAGCAATGATAGCATAATAAGATAACGGTTCTGTATTAAAACAACGGTTGAAACTTATTGGGATTCCGTATGTAGGGCTTTGTCAAGTGCTTCTGCTAAATTATCGGGATCATCTGTTCCTATTCGATATCGTTTCCCATTTTTCATCTGAAGCTCAATGGCTAAGAAACCGGAAACATTGAAAAGCCAGCCCCGAGGTGTAAATCTTATCCCCCAGCCGTAGTACCAAGGGTTCTTGACCACACGGTATGCCCCAATCTCTCTGAGCAGAAAAGTCTTACGGATGATTCTCAGCCCAAATTGAATCTTAATCATCTGGTCATCAACTGTCACTGTTAAGCGAGAAAATACCCCAAGGACGATCAGGACAATAGTCAGGCTGATTAAGGTTAGCGGGTGAAAACTCGTCATGATATTGAAATAGCCTAAAAACAATACTACTATACTATACAAGGTGAGCAGCAAATAACCAATCTGAGTATGTTTATAATGTTCCATCATCTCTTATTCTATCTCTTTGTGTATGATTATAGTGCAAGTCTGTCCAGTTATTTGAACAGAACTATCCTTCCAACAGATTCCTTCAAATTATCGCCAATGGAGATCGAAATAATCGTAATTGGTTGAGGTAAGCTGCCGCATCTTGCCCGTTTTAACATCTAAGGTGAAGATTTCACTGGTTCGGCGTCCGCTCGTATCGCCTCCAATGAATGCAACCTGACTCCCGTTTGGACTCCACGTCGCATCCCGTCCCTTGTAAAGGCTTAAATTCAGATAGTTCTTGAACCGTCCTTTCTCTACAGTGGCGATGCAAATTTCGCCCGATGTATAAAATAGGATCTGCTTGCCATCCGGGGACCACTCCTCTATCCTTTGGCAAGGGGGCTCGTCTTTTTGAAGAAACCATGATCCGGTCATACCAACAACATCGGGTTCTGCCAACGCGAGGACCCCATCCGTCCTGAACGCGATCCATTTGCGATCTGGCGACCACTTGGGCCAGTTGATTCCTTCCGGCAATGCCTCAAGTAATTTGTTTTTCGGTTCTTTGACCTTTTCGCCTTTGGCGTCCCAGTGCAGCCAACCCTCCGCCCACCGGCGGGTTCTCCACCGCTTTGTTGATTCGCCGTCAATCGCTACGTCCCAGTTTTCGAGCCGGTCCTTTGCACGGTCAATCTCAACCACAACGAGGATTGCGCGACTTAGCGGAGACCACCAGAAGTCATGAATGTGATGCTGTCTCTTGACGAGCCTCTCGTTCTCAGTGCCATCTCCCCGCATCACATAAAGCGATTCCGCTCCATCAACCCCGGATATGTAAGCGATATGCCCCCTGTTTGGTGACCATCGAGGTCTGCGGGAAACCCCATCATCTGTGAGTTGGCGAAAATCTGTTCCGTTCGGATTCATCGTGCAGATGTTATACTGATAGAACTCCCACCATTTGGTCGTGCCTCGCCCTTTTTCCAGCGTTCGGGTTGAGGCTCGGAAACCATTCCGATTTTCCAACGGTTTGCGGATAGCAAAGACCAATTTTCCCATCTCGTCCTGTGCTGACGCAGCACTACTTACTGTGACAAACAACATCAACACACCAATTACACATTTTACACGCATATAATAACCTTTTTGAGGATTGCCTGTCATCTGTGTCCAGATGATCCGTGCCCGTTTGCGACCCATGCCTTGATGAAGAAGAGATTGAAGATATTAGACGTAGAGGAGTCGGTGAGGTCTAGAGGTTGTTTCAAGCTGCGCTTCCATTTTTGAGATTACAATTGAAACTGGAGGGACGATATTATCTTTTTTGTGTCTGAATAGTTGTCGAAAAAACAAGATAAAATGTGAGGCAATCATGACTTTATATCCTATTTCCTTTATTGTCGGGATAATTGTTGAGGCAGCCCGATTCATCTTGCATATGGCGCAAGCTATCCGTATCTCAGAGCTCTTCTCATCAGTGCAACCGTTGAAACCCGCAGCGGTGTTGCGGAAAATCACAGCTACGTTGGTTTTTTTATTCCTCTTTCCATCAGGATAATATCTGAAGTTCCTCCTACCGTTCCTACTTTCCCTTTTCTTGCAATCCCTCTTTTCGTTGAGGCAGCAGTTGGGAGCAACCGAAATTGAGCGATTTTCAGGATGATCAAGACCTTTCTCGGTTGTATCCGGTCTCGTCTAGGCGCTAGTCGACTATCTTCCCTGAGCATAGCAGGGTTGACTCTTATACCTGTCGCTGAGTTTTGATTGTCCAACCTGTGAAAGCCCTATTGACAACTTTTGATAGCGCGATGAGTTGAGTTCGTCTGGAGCTCACTTTTACTTCCTTTTGCTCTTTCATCGGGTGTTCGTCAAGCTTTCGGCGGCATATGCCCGTATCCTGTGAAACCTCGATTGCATCTGCTATTACCGTATTGTCTCTCCCAGCAACCGCTAAAGGGAGTGCCGGCGACTTCATGCTCGTCAGATCTGAATTTACCACTTCCTGTGTCCGTTTAGCCATGTGTATTGCTCCTTTACTATTTTCAACCTTTCCTGAGAACTTGCGTTTTAGTTGATTGAGAAGGTTGTCGTTGAGTGTGCTATCTTGAGAATGACAGAATGCAAGAAACTTGCCAATTCTGCGTGCTTTTCGGTCTTTTTCATAGAAGCAGTGAACAAAATTCATTGGCTTGGGTAATCTTCTATAGCAAATTGTATGGTAATTTCTCCTTTGCGTTCGTCGTGATAGGCGGCGAGCCATTCGTTGCTCTGTCCTGTATTCCTGTTGACATTTGTCTATACATGATGTATCTTAAAGTTAATTCCGCGTCTTGTGCGGGGTTTCAAGAGATATATCTCGCATTTCTGCCGTGCCTTCTGTCTCATTATTCTTACATTGAATCGACCTTATCCATTTTGAAATGAAGGGGGAATCTTCAAATGCCCACAACCACGGCAAACGGAACAGATGCCAAGGTAGAGTGCATCATACCTATTCTAAACGTTAAGAACCTCGCTATGAGCATGGATTATTATGTGAACGTGCTCGGATTTAGAAAGGAATGGGATTGGGGCGATCCGCCAGATGTTGGAAGTGTAGAGCGCGACGACTACTCCATCATGTTATGCGAAGATGGACAAGGGCACCCTGGAACATGGCTTTGGATGGGCGTTGAGGATGCCGATGAATTTTATGAGGAATATAAGGCGAGCGGCGCGAAAATTCGAGAGACCCCAGTAAACTACCCTTGGGCATATGAATTCAGAGTAGAAGACTTGGACGGTCACGTTTTACGAATTGGATCAGGGCGCAAAGAGGATGAACCGCATGATCACTAAAATTGCGTACACGTATCTGTTGTCCACTGCTATCCAATTACAATCGCAATGGCAATTTCCTTAGAGACTAATCCGTATACAAAGGCAGACATTTGCAAAGATTAGATTTCAACTAATCTACAAAAAGCGTGGACAAATTGTCATAGAATGAAGGGTGAAAGACGTTTGAAACCGGTAAGAGGATGTAAACCCGGTTTTCGGTAAGAAAGTCGAAACAGTAACTGCTAGTTCCCTCACTATCCTGTATCCTAAAAAGGAGGGTTTGCATGGACACTGACAATAAGACAATCCGTAAGTTCAAAATCAAAATGGCCGCACTCTTAATTCTGAAAAGGACACTCGCTGTCGCAACTGTTTGGGGGCTTATTTGGGGGACGATGGTTATTGTAATCCGTGTAACGATCGGGATGCCGCCCTTGACTCTGTTGACCGGCGCTATCGGTCTGATATTTGCCATCGGTTGCGCAGTTATATTAGCGTTACGTCAAATTCCGACACGAACTGCTCTCCGAGCGAGTCTCGACAAACACAGTGGTGCCGGTGGGCTGATGATGGCAGCGGAAACAGTAGAACTGGGCAATTGGCGAAAACAGATGCCATTGATTAAACCACCCCGTTTGCGTTGGCACGGCGGCGCGTATTGGACCCGTTTTGGAGGTGCCGTACTGTTCGTGTGTATTAGCCTGCTGATACCACAACGTTTTGTGGAGATCTCTAAGGCACAACCCCTTGATATTCGTGAAGAGGTAAAACAGTTGGCGGACGGGATTGATGTCCTCAAGGAGGAGGAAATTATTGAGTTAGCCCAAGCTGAGATGCTTGAAGAGAAACTTGATCAACTCCAAGCGGAGGCGTCGGGTGAAGATCCGGTCAAGACGTGGGAATCACTCGACCATCTGGCGGATACTCTCTCCCAAGAGGCAGCCGACGCCGCACAGGACGCGTTGAGCGAAACAGAACGCCTAACTGAGGCGGAAACCTTGTCGGAAGGGTTGATCAACGAAGGATCAGAGATGGATGCCCAGCTATTGGCAGAGTCGATGGCGGCCTTATCTGGGTTGGTTCAGAAAGCAGCGCAAGAAAATGCATCCCTCGCAGCACAGCTTCCCGACCTGAGGGGCGAAGGGGACTCACTCACGCTCGATCAACTCAAAGAACTTTCCGCAGCGTTGGGTTTGACTAAAAGCGATATTTACGACCGATTGGCGGAACTACATGCGGTCAATCTAATTGACTTAGAAACGCTCAAAGCGTATGAGAAACTTGGGCAGTGTGATAGTGCTGGACTTGCTGCATTTCTCGCTGAGAATGCAGATAGTAAATCGGTAGTAGAGTGTATCGGTGGGTGGTGTCGAGGCATTGGTCGCGGTCCCGGCGATGCCCCCATGACTTGGAGCGACGGCACTACGGAGGAGGGCGCGAAGTTCAAAGCAGAAGCCCTCCCACTATCAGGCATCGCCTCCCTTGAAGACAGTGAACTGGTAGGACTTAGCATCGCAGCACCATCGGTCGAGACATCGAGTCCTCCACCGAAATTAGGTGGACTCAGCGGCGCAACGGCTGGCGGTGGTTCGTCCTTTAACCAAACCGTTCTACCGCGTCATAAAGGGGCAGTTAAACGGTACTTTGAAAGGCCCTAAATGACCAAATACAGTTCGGCGGAAGTCCTTTAATTTAGAAACCGAGTTTTTTCTAAAAACTCGGTTTCTCTATATCGCTGCATTACTAATTTATGCCACATCTAAACAACCATGCCAGATAGCAAGCAATCTGAGAATCTGCTTCAACCTGAAGAACTCAATCCCGCTGTTGAACTCACAGAAAAAGTGCTTGCAGAACTAGATCACGTCCTGCTTGGGCGTTCCGCGCTCCACCGCTTGGTGCTCATCGGCATCTTAAGTCAAGGCCATATTTTGCTTGAAGGCGTGCCGGGTGTCGGCAAAACCGCACTCGTCAAAGCGTTGGGGCAATTGCTCAGTCTCGATTTTAATCGGGTACAGTTTACCCCCGACCTGATGCCGGGTGATATCGTCGGCACACATATCTTGCAGCAAACCCCAGAAGGACAACGCGAGATGAGTTTCCAAGCGGGTCCCGTGTTCACAAACATCCTTCTCGCTGATGAGATCAACCGTGCGTCCCCCAAAACACAGTCCGCCTTGCTTGAGGCGATGCAAGAGCGTTCCGTCACCCTGCTTGGCAATACCCGTATCCTTCCCAGTCCCTTTTTCGTCCTTGCTTCTCAGAACCCTATTGAATTAGAGGGAACATATCCGCTTCCAGAGGCGCAGTTGGATCGATTCCTATTCAAACTAATCGTTCCCCATGCTGATGTAGATGTCCTTGATGATATCATCTCAACCCGCCGACGCGGTGAACCACCTGCCCCAACATGGACAATGGGTGCTGAACGACTACGCCAACTGTTTGATGTGATGGATAGGATTTTCCTGCCCAAGCCAGTTTCACGTTACATTTCACGTCTGACGGCTGCTACCCATCCGAACACGCCTGAAACCACTGAAGAGATAAAAAAATATGTCACATACGCCGCCTCACCACGGGCGGCGATTGCGATGGCGGAAGCATCGCGGGCATCTGCACTGCTCTCCGGCCGTCCGACTGTCGGATTCGAGGATGTAAAAGCAGTCGCTTCAGCTGTGCTGAACCATCGTGTGATTCTGAACTATCAAGCCCGTTTTGACGGCGTGGATACCTTTACGATTGTGGATAGCCTCCTTACAACTCTTGACGAAACTGACCTCAATCTGCCCGATGACCTTGAGATTCGTTCAGCGTAAGTTTATTTTACGGAGATTAAAATGAATAACAATCCACAGCTATCTGATGATGAATTTGAAATCTTGGCAGATCAATTAGCTGACGAATTTACGATGTCTGTTGAATCTGATTGCCCGCCATTATCCGATTATGCGGTGAGCCGCGAAGGTCTGTATGAAGGGCATTTATAACCCGCTTAACATGAGGTAATCAACAATGAGGTACTCTGCACCGCATGTCATCTCTTTTTTTCTTGCTGTGTGGTTGTGCTGCAACGTGTCCGATGCCCTTGCACAGACAGATTTTGACGACATAACTGTCACGCCTGAACTCCAACCAAGCGGCGAAACTTTCCACGGATATGCAGAATACAGAATCGCCGTATCAAACCGTTCACCTGACGCAGCCCACCAAGTGACCCTGATTTTGCCGAAAGAGACCTTCGGCGTTTCTGGAAGTCGAATTCGAGAAATTACCCGCTCGGTTGTTGTCGGTCCCACTGTCACGATCCACGTCTCTTTGCTTCAGCCACCTGTGCCGATGGCATACGGCAGCAAATTAGGGGTCGCTATTGACGGTATGGTGCAGAAGGAGGAAGTGTCGTTATCCGGGGGCCAACACGGTCGGGGAGAATTGGGGAGAAGGCATGTTTCCGTCGGTGTCGGTGCACCACCAAGACGGGGAACGCGTACAAAAAGTTATCCGCTATCACTCCGGATTTTGATTAGTCGAAATATAGATGCCACAGCTTTACACACCCACGCTAATAAACTACTCAGTCCTTCTCCTGCAGGCAGTGTATCCCTGCCAAGTGGTGGCCCTGTGCGTCCGGGAGGCGGAGGTGCCACCGCCTCTTATGAAACGATTGATCTGGGGCTGCCCGTCTCGGAGTGGAACACAAATTGGCTCGGTTTCTCGCGCTATGATGGTGTTATCGTCACGGACGAGGATAGCCGGCAGATGCCTCCCGATGTTCAAGCTGCGCTATGGCACTACGTAGAGTGCGGCGGTGCCCTATTGGTGTTGGGAGAACGAGAGCTCCCTGAAAAATGGGGATTGAAGGAATCACTGCAACCTGAACCTCCCACCGGTGCTGCGGGGATTGCGGTCTACGAAGTTGGCTTTGGTCAGTGTATCGTGAGCCCTGAGACGGACACAAAAAGTTTAAATCAAAACCAGTGGAGATGGGTTGTGGAGTCATGGCTGAAGACCGCAGCCCCTTGGCACTGGAGTAATTCGATTGCAGAAGCCAACCGCATCTTTCCGGTGGTAAACAAGCTGGGGATTCCTGTGCGCGGCTTGTTTTTGCTGATGCTCTTTTTTGCCGTGGCAATTGGACCCGTAAACCTGATTGTGCTGTCTCGCAAAAGACGGCGTATCTGGCTGCTTTGGACAACTCCAGTCATCTCATTAATGACCTGTCTCGCTGTTTTTGCCTATGCAACCTTCGCCGAAGGGTGGAAACGAGTAGTTCGTACAGAAGGATTAACGATTCTCGACGAAAGGGTTCACCGTGCCACGACCATTGGCTGGACCGCCTTTTATTCAGCTCTGACCCCAGGTGAAGGATTACACTTCGGCTATGAGACGGAGCTAACGCCCCAAATCTCCGCTAGGAATACGAATAAAGTGCTTACAATCGACTGGACACGGGATCAGTACTTGGCAAGTGGCTGGATAGCCGCCCGTGTTCCAACACATTTTATGATTCGCAAGAGTGAAATACGGCGTGAACGTGTAACAGTCAGGAGGGGGACAGACGCTCGCCTCAGTATGGTCAATGGACTGGGTGCCGATATAAGCCAGTTCTGGTTGAAGGATCGGGACGGCACCATCTATGCTGCGACAAATATTCCTGCGGGGTTAGCAGCAGAACTGGTATTGCAACCGGACCTGCATATTGACAACCTGAGCCGGTCTACTGAGATATTTCAGCTTGAGTTTTGGGACCCGACTATCAATCAGGAGCTGGATCGAGGGAACTTCTCACCGATGTTAAGAGATGAAATGAGATGGCATGGTATGTTGCTTTCCGATAATGTCACTGTTTCCGTTCAAGATCGCGAACGACAGTGGGAGATAACGGATCAGCTTTTGAGGCATTCGTACAATATAAAAACTGACAGGGTTGGGGGATCACTTAGAATCTACGGCGAGAGATCACTCAACTTACGCGCCATCTTTGCCTCTGATAATTGGATAGAAAATATCGAACATCTCAAAATCAACCCTGAGAAATATCTGCGTCCCGGCTGCTATATCGCCGCCTTGGACACCTCTCCGTTTATCGAGGAAGGGCTGCAGAACGCGACAGAAAAGCAATATAGTTCTGTCGTTTACGGCAAACGTAGGGAACGCAGATCTGCGTTCCCTACTAACTCAATCGGTATTTTCCTCGGTGACGGTTCACACACCAACTATGATAGATTTTAGAATTAATTGGACACTGCAAATCGGCGAGGTTAGGAAACATCGACTACCGGAGATGGAAAAATCCGGGCTATCACCACGGTAGGTGCGGTTTTTAACCGCACCGCATCGGCGCAGTTGGAAACAGCGCCTACCAAATACGGGGAGCGAATAAATCCGATACATCATATACATGCAAGTCAATATCACTAACCTCAGAAAAGATTTCGGCGCGACGCGAGCGGTTGATGACATCTCCTATAGCTTTTCGTCAGGGCAGATCATTGGCTTTGTTGGGCCCAACGGCGCGGGCAAAACGACGACCATGAGAATCTTGGCAACGCTTGATGAACCGACAAGCGGCGATGCTAAAATTGATGGTGTCTCGGTCGTAGAGATGCCAGAGCAGGCACGTAGGCTAATTGGATATGTGCCCGATGCCCTTCCGATGCACCGGGATATATCTGTGCACGAATACCTCGACTTCTTTGCTCGCGCTTACGGCTTGATGGCAATGCAACGCCGGCAAGTCATCGAAAACATCGAAGAATTTACTAACCTCACGGGTATTCGAGAAAAAAACTTGTACACGCTCTCAAAGGGTATGAAGCAGCGAGTTAGCCTTGCGCGAGCCCTCATTCATGACCCACCGGTGTTGGTGATGGATGAGCCTGCAGCAGGACTCGATCCACGGGGGCGAGTCGAACTGCGGGAACTGCTGAGAATTCTGTCAGGACAAAGGAAAGCCATCCTGATTAGCTCACACATCCTTACCGAACTCTCGGAAATCTGCGATGGTGCTGTGATTATCGAACAGGGACGGATCATCGCTGCCGGAACGTTGCAAGAGATTATCAAATCGGATGTCGAACAGCATATCGTTCTGATTCGACCGCTTGACCGACAAGACGACCTGTATAGGTCATTGTTGTTGATGCCGAATGTTACAGCGGTCAACCAATTAGGAAACGAGATAGAGGCGAGGATCACCGGTTCCGAAGAAACGTGCAGTGACCTGCTAGCAAACCTCATCCGAGATGGATACCGTATTATAGAATTCAAGCAGCAAGGGGGTGATCTGGAATCGGTGTTCATGAATGTAACTAAGGGGGAGGTACAATGAAATCGATTCGTGGCATCATTGAAAAAATGACTGACCGGCTCAATCCCATCGTTGTAAAAGAGCTGCGGCAAGCGGTTCAGGGCAAGTTCCTAATCGTGGTATTAATCTGTTTTCTCTGTCTCCAACTGCTGGCCATGGGGATATTCTTGATAATAGACGAATCAATTTCTGTCTCTTTCGATGCAGGGCGAAACATCTTTCAGGTTTTGCTAGTGATTCTGTTTGGAACATGTCTACTATTTGTACCCGCCTATACCGGCCTCCGGTTGGCAACCGAACGAGCGGATGCTGACGTAGACCTCCTGTTCATCACAACCCTCCGACCACGTTCTATCATCTGGGGTAAATTCCTCGCAGGGTTCGTCCTTACTGTCCTGCTTTATAGCGCCTGTATGCCATTTATGGCTTTCACCTACCTATTGCGGGGGATTGACTTACCATCGATTTTCGTTCTTCTCGCTCTTGATTTCATCGTGGTAGCAGTGAGCCTCCAGGGTGCGATTCTCATCGGATGTTTCCCTGCCAATCGGGTCTTCAAGGTAATTCTTGGCGTGGGTTGGCTAGTTCTTATTCTTGCTGTTTTTCAGCTTATCACTTTGTTTTCTTTTTTCCTTCTGCGGTCCGGCATCGGAAGCCAACTCGATTCTTGGAAATTCTGGAGAGGTGCCTTGGGTGTGCTAGGCAGTGGACTGGCACTTATTGGCATTTTTGCCTTACTATCGATCGCGCTGATAAGTCCTGTATCCACCAATCGGGCATTGCCCGTGCGCATCTTCATCACCGCGGTGTGGCTCTTGACTGGAATCGGCGCAGCAATCTGGAGTATAGGGGTTGGTAACTTTGTCCCAATCGCGGTGTGGGCAGGTTCTCATATCCTTCTCCATTCTATCGGTCTGTTTATTGCTATTAG
Source organism: Candidatus Poribacteria bacterium (assembly GCA_021295755.1). Lineage (NCBI taxonomy): Bacteria > Candidatus Poribacteria > Candidatus Poribacteria bacterium. Next base: position 679 of record JAGWBT010000152.1, on the reverse strand, counting down.
CGAAAGGGAGCATTTGGGTTGGCGTATTCGCCGAACTATTCCGCGCAGACCGTTGCTCCGCCCGCTGGCATTTCTCTTTTATAGCGGTGCTGCCGGCGGTGTGGCATGGTCTTCTTTGATAATCGCCTTGACCTTATTATGTATGGTAGGGTGGTTGAGTGCATTTCCGCTGATGAACACTGGAAGTGATATGGAAGAAGGTATCGGAGGGCTAGCCGTTCTGGGGCTGTATACTTTTAGTTATGTGTTGAGTGCCTCATTGATAAGAAGAACCTTTTTGGCGGACCGAGTCCCCAGTGCCTACACGTGGGTGATTGCCCTTGTTCTGTTAGGTATTACAACAACGATCATACCGCTCGGACTCTTCTTTCTTTATGGAACATGGGAGAAAGAATGGCTGGTTGCTAGCCCCCTTGGTTCAATGTTGTCTAGTAACAGTGATGTTATGCCTTTGAGCTTAACTATCGCAAGTTTTTCTGTGGTATTCATCGGTGCACTCAGTCTGCCGTGGTTTTTCAGCCAGTTTGCCGACTTTAAGCCTCCCAGAGAAAAAGCGGCAAGCAAGCCCCAGACAAACGAGTCCGAATAAGGTATCAAGAATTTACCAAAAAATCCTTTAGGTCTAAATCCCAAGCATTTATGCTTGGGATACAGATTGCTTTAGCAAGTTTTATTTTGA
>JAGWBT010000151.1 GCA_021295755.1 Candidatus Poribacteria bacterium | reverse complement strand
CCGCGAACGACCCCCAAGTTGCTGTCCCCGACCCATCGGGGGTAGCCCGGCGCGCCCGGAACCTGTTCTGCACCTTCGTAGTTGCCGCGATCTGTTCCGATTTTTAGGGCGGAGATCTCGGTCTCGATCCAAATGTCTTTCGGCTTCAGGTTGTCTGTATCAAGGGGGTGTTCCTCCATGCGAAGATCTCGCGGACCGTATAGAATTGGAATTTTCATAGGCTCTCCTCAAGAGTCGAGTGTTAGCTATTATCAAAGGGATATAATTTGCGACCAAGTCGTTTGAAGGTCAGATCGCTCAGTGTATGGATGCTAGGCTCATACACAACATGGATCGCCCCCGCCCATGACTCAAACCCTGCGCGAAAGTGCGCGGAAGATTTGACCCCGATATAGCGCATCTGGCGCGGCTCTAATCCAAGTGTGCGCGAAAAAGCGGTGTCAAAGGGTTGCTCCCGTTGTGTGACTAGCAGGACGTGAATACCTCCCTGCTTAATATGCGCGGATGGTCCCATGGTGCTGCTTAAACCGGCGAGCATCGGTCCATCGTAACGGAAACTACCATCCGATAGTGCAATCACCTCTGCCGTCATGCGGATAGGTTGCCCCTGTTCAGGGGTTGATTTGGCACCAACATCTAGAGTCAACGTCGCTCCCACACCAGCGCAATGGCACTGCGCAATTGCCTCCGGATCAACGATATAAAGTATGCAGGCGTCCTGAAGTCCTGCTTCTATGAAGCACTGCAACATACCAGTGCTATCGCCCGGAGAGCCGCCGCCGGTGTTATCGTTTCGATCCGCAAAAATCACCGGGAAATTCCCTCCCGCTTCTGCCATCTGTAATGCTTCACGCGTTGTCAGCGAGGGACCATGCCACGTTTCACGTCGCTCAAAGATCCATTCCCCCAACTGATCGGCATAGGTTTGAGCTAAGGCTTGATCATTATCGGTCACAATGTAAACCGATGCCCCCATATTCGGCACATCAGCCAGATAGTAGCAGGTTGCAATCGAGCCACAAATGACACCGGCTTGAGTTTCTATACGATGCAGCTCCTCAATCGCTTCCCGCATCGGCGGGTGCGCCGTGACTTGGTGTATCCCCCAGATCATCGGGATTTGATGCAGCGCCATCGTTGGGCGTTTACCATCATTCACCATAGACATCAACACATCGGCACATTCACGACTACGTTCCGCCATATCGATCTCCGGATAGGTCTCTCGCCCGATTAACACATCTGCAGCGTCAACCATCTGTGGAGAAACGTTGGAATGAATATCCAATTGTGCAAGGATAGGAATCTCTGGGCCAACCACCTGACGAACCGCCGCTAGTATATGCCCTTCAGGATCGTCAATACCATCTGGTGCCTCAAGGTCTCCGACCACCATCGAACCGTGCAACCCAAGCAGCACCCCGTCTATTGAACCGGCTTCAGCAATTCCGTTTAATATCTCCTCCAAAATGGCATCGAAGATATTCCGAGGAGTTGGTCCGCTGGGGTGCGCCTCAGCGAAAACGGTCGGAATTAGTTCAAACCCATGAGTTCCCGCACCATCAATAAATCCGCCAATTGGGGTGTTAGTGCGCCGGAATGTATTTAATATCTCTTCGCCCCGCAGGTAGAACCGTTCCTTGTAACTCTGCCAATCTGTTTCGACTGTGGTGAAAGTGCTGGTTTCGTGGGCGATCCCACCGGTAACAACTCTCATGGCTGTCTCTCCTCTAATTCTCACATTTTATAATTCGGCGTAGCACGGGACAACGCTGGATTTCGTGGTTGGAAACGAACACGCAGCTATCTTACCAATTTATCGACCGCTGGTCAACAAAAATCACTGAGCGAAACTTCTAGCAAGGCAACGGTGTTTATAAAACTGTTGATCCATTGCGATTCTGATGTTATAATCTTCCATCGGCGTTTCAAGATTTCTACTCCTGAAAAAAAGGAAAATGCGTTTTGCGTACCTCCGACGAAGAATTGATGATGAAGTGTCGAAACGGTGACATGAGTGCTTTTGAGCTAATCGTGATGCGCTATAAAGACCTCATCACAAATTTCATCTATCGAACTATAGGCGACTATCACCGAGCTGAAGACTTGGCGCAGGAGACATTTCTGCGCGTTTTCAGAAGTGCGAACCGTTACGAACCCAAGTGTCAATTCAAAAATTGGCTGTATCTCATCGCAACAAATTTATGCCGTAACGAAATTCGAGATCGGAAGCGACGGAATACCGCTTATCTCGACGATCTTGTCCCTGACAGTGAGGCTGTCAGCTATTTTGAGCTTATGCAGGATGTTAGCCAACTGCCTGACGAAGTCTACGAAAAAAAGGAACGACAAATCATCATTCAACAGACAATTGATCGCTTACCTGAAAACCAGCGGTTGGCACTGCTTCTCGTGAGCTATCAAAATCTGAGGTATGATGAAATCGCAGAGGTTCTTGAATGCTCCGTTAGTGCCGTGAAATCACTTATCCATCGCGCCCGTCAGAATATGAAAACACTCCTCATAGAAGTTGGAATTGGAGAGAGTTCCCATGCTAAAGTGTGAAAATGTTCAACCACAGTTATCCGCTTATGTAGACCGTGAGCTGCCCTTGTGGACAATTCAACTGATTCAGTGGCACCTCAAACGGTGTCCAAGTTGTGCACACGAGACAATGCGCCTCCGGCAAACAAATAAGATCCTTCAACAGCTTGAGCCGGTAAAAACGTCCGACAATTTCCTGCCGAACCTTATGCGTCAAGCTGCAGCAATCACTGTAATTGAAAAGGAGCGAATCTCTGTTTTTCGTCGTATTTTACGGCGGTTAGAAGCGTCGTTCGCATGGCTGCTTTACAGCCTTCGAACGCGGGTGCGACCCTATGCCGTTGTAACTTCATTGGCAGTGATCGCAACAGTTGTGAGTATCACACTGTATCAACCACAACTTACACTTCTATCGAACGGTACGGTAACACTGGCTCAGGCGCCAACGGATAAACAGGCCGTGCTTGTAAAATTTGAGATTGTGCCGATCAATCAATTCCCTAAACCACACCTATCTTCTAATCGGCGCATGCCATCTGTCACGCCGGTTGATCGCCATCAAACAAGATAACACAAGCGTCACAAAGTAGTAGGCATACTCCGTATGCCGTAATCCTTATGCCAATTACGCATCCCGTTTCACGCATCACGTCCGTAAAGATGCTGGAACAACAGATAGCAACTTGAGTTAAAAATGGAAGTATGTCCCGGAAGAGGGGACGAGGATGCCCAAAGCGCTTTGTATCGGTGAGTTACTCATCGATTTTGTTTCCACAACAGTTGACGTCACGCTTGTAGAAGCACCGGGATTCGCCAAAGCAGCGGGCGGCGCAACTGCAAACGTTGCCGTTGGTTTGGCAAAACTTGGTGTGGATTCAGGGTTTATCGGTAAAATTGGCGACGAACCGTTCGGTGATTTTCTGCGACAGACGCTTGAACAGAACCGCGTTGATACCGCTCATCTCATCTCAGAGGCGGATCGCCGGACAACGTTAGCGTTTGTTGCCACCCGCTCAGACGGCGCGAAGGACATCCTCTTTTATCGCAATCCGGGGGCAGATATACTACTCAGACCTGACGAAATTGATGCAGCGTATGTTCAATCTGCGGACCTGTTTCACTACGGTTCGTGCAGTTTAAGTCATCGACCCGCCCGCGATGCCACGATGCAAGCGATTCAGTATGCGAAGAAGGCTAGCGCATTCATATCCTACGATCCAAATCTGCGTCTGATGATGTGGGATGCACCAGAGGAGGCTAAACACTGGATCTGGGAGGTCATGCCATATGCGAATGTCGTCAAAGCGGCAGACGAGGAGTGGGAGTTTATCACAGATACCCCCAAACTGGAGGAGGGAAGTGAGCGTATCTTGGAGACCGGCGTAGAGCTAGTCATCGTGACGCTAGGCGAGCACGGCTGTTATTATAATAACGGCTCGCATCAAGGCTATGTGGACGGATTCAAGGTTGAAGTGGTAGATCCACTCGGGGCAGGGGATGGATTCGTCGCAGCGATGCTGACACAAATAATGGATTCCGGTGGAGGTGTGGGAAAACTGCCTGAACTCGACGATAATCGACTCCAAGAGATAATGAGATACGCCAACGCAGCGGGAGCATTAACAACACAAAAAGTCGGTGTCATCCCTGCTTTACCAACAGCATCAGAAATTGAGACGTTTCTCAATCTTTAACTTATTTAAGGATTACGCACTTCAAATTGTAGTTGCCCGATTTATCGGGCATCAAGGGGGATGTTCAGACCCACCCGCATATCGTAGGCGGGGCATCTTGCCCCGCATTGGTGATGAAGCATTGAACTACAACACCTCATCGTTCAACAGCGTAAATCCTATCATTAATTCATAGGGTATACTCTCATAAAATCCCCATCAAAACTGTTTTCACGTTTCACGTCAATCCATAGTTCCAAACTAGTACCATCGAAAGGTATTCGACATTACCATCTTATACAAAAAGGAGTTACAACATGAGTAAAAAAACAACCGGAGCGTTTGCTTCGCACATAAAGGATGCTAATTGGGAAGAAGGTTTACGCCCCTACTTCCTCTACCGAGATCTGGGGATCAACACTGCCACCGACGGCAAGGTATTGGCACACGTCATCCGCGTCAATCAACCTTGCGACGGTCCCATGGGCTACCACTCTCACGCCCTCGACTTTCAGATGAATTACCTGCTTAAGGGTTGGGCGTTACTTGACTTTGAGGACATCGGCGAAATCCGCGTTGAGGCTGGCGATGCTTGGTATCAACCCCCCGGAATCAAACACGAGGTGTTGGAGTATTCCGACGACTTTGAGGTCATTGAAATCACCATGCCCGCCGAGTTCCCCACACAGGACGAATCGCGTTAAATATCATTGACACATTCAAGATACCTTATATAAAAGAATTGTGCCAGCGTAGGGGCAAGATTTCCCCGCCCCAATTCGGGCTTGGGCGAGTTGTAGGGGCAACCCTTGTGGTTGCCCGTCTTTAGTCTTTTTAGTTTCCTGCTTACATGAACTTCAAGATAGCGCAATGTATAAATCAGACCAATTCAATGAACCAATGAACTAATTAACTAGTGACCTAAATACCTTGGAAGGATTGATATGAATGTTGGTTTCATCGGTTTGGGTAATATGGGCAATCCGATGGCAGCAAATCTCCTCAAAGCCCAATATAGCTTAACAGTCCACGACGTCCGTCGCGAGATGGGTCAGCCCCTTGAAGCTGCCGGCGCAACGTGGGGGACAAGCCCACAGAACGTAGCAGCCCAATCGGACGTGGTACTTACATCGCTGCCGGGTCCCAAAGAGGTCGAGGCAGTTGTTCTAGATGAGGACGGTGTTTTCGCAGGTCTGAACAAAGGGTGCGCTTATATAGATCTGAGCACCAATTCACCCTCAACCCTGCAGAAAATCGCCGAAATCGGTGCGTCAAGAGGATTCCACGTCCTCGATGCGCCGATTAGCGGCGGTGTATTTGGCGCGAGGGACGGGACACTCACTATATTTGTGGGCGGTGAGAAGGGAGATTTTGAACGGTTTCAACCGCTGTTTCAGAGCATCGGTGACCATATCGCTTACATGGGACAGGTAGGCAGTGGACACGTGACCAAGTTGGTAAATAACTTTATCATGTTCATTAATTTCGCCGGCGTCTGCGAGGGGATGGCGATGGGTGCCAAGGCGGGCATCCACCCACAAGCACTGCTTGATGTGATTAAGACCAGCACAGGCGATAGCATGTACCTGCGCCGAACAATCGATTTACTCTTGGCTGGCGAGGATGTGAACTCCGCTGCGGACTTGGCTGTTAAAGACGTGCACTTGGCGGTCGAACTTGGCAGGGAACTCGACATACCGATAGAACTCGGTCCGCTGGTCGAAGATATTTTCAGCCGGTTCTGCGATCAAGGGCGTGGGCAGGAGGACCAGCTAGAAATCATGCGAGATTTCATGCAGCGGTCGGGAGTGGATGTGCCGGAAAGAAAATCATCGTAGTTTCACTGAAAGCGCAGTTGCGATTCTCAGGTATACACCTTTTGCCCTCACTTTTCGGAATCTATAACCTGCCCTTTGATTGCTCCCCAAGATGTCGATAGCTTTCCCGCAGGTTCCACTGCAAGCGCAGGGTCGTGCCAGAAGACAAACCTGCTTCGACCATCGTCGGTCAAACGCTGAACTTCTTGGGTGTCGACATTCATTACGAGGACATCGGAACGGCCGCCTACGCCCCCCGGACCAACAATATGCTTATTGTCCGGCAACCATTGTCCCCAGCCCAGACTCGCCTCATTATTAAGACGAACCAGATTTCTGCCTAACGCATCACCGAGGAATAATCCCTGCATTCCCCTTTCCTCTATCGACCCGTGCACAATAGTCCTTTTCCCATTTGGAGACCAATGAATTATGTCGGCAAAGAATCGGTGATTCATCTCTTTTGCCTTCGCGTTGGGATCCGCGTCAACCCAATGCAGTTTTGCACCCCATTTAAGGACGGTAAAGCCGATGCGCTTGCTGTTTGGAAACCAAAAGGGAAAGTACATGTTTGCTTCTATATCGGCGGCAATTTGAAAGGAGTTAAGTCCTTGAGCAGGGACGCAAATCCGGATGATAGGCTTCATAAACAATCCATTTCCCATCTGGCGACCATTCCGCATTCGTATTGACCGGACGCGGCGGATCGGCAAGAAGTTTCCGCAAGCCGCTGCCGTCCAAATTTATCACCATCAATTCACCTTTACGCCAAGGTGGCAGTGTGAACAGAATTTGCTTTCCATCTGGGGAAAGTTTAGGATTATCCATCGGAACGGGCGATTCGAGGAACAACTCCTTGTTTGCCCCATTGATATCCATCCGCCAAAGATTTCGCTCCCACTTTCCGGTCGGCATGTAGTAAATCTTCAATTTTGCATACACTAGAGGGCTCACCGCAAAAATCAATAGACAAAACCAA
>JAGWBT010000150.1 GCA_021295755.1 Candidatus Poribacteria bacterium | reverse complement strand
CATACGGCGGATTTCCTACCACTGCATCAAATCCGGGATTATCCTTCTCCCGTCCGTATCTATCCCGAAACACCTCCGGAAACTCAATTTCCCAATGAAAAAACCGCTCTTCCACCGCTATCGCCTGCGCCCGCTGATAGGAAAGCAGGTTATCGAGGGCATCGGTGTCTCTGGCACGGAGCGCATTCAGTGCCTGATGATAGGTCGCACGGGATACATTATTGCCAAAGTAAACGCTCGTCCAGAGATTCGCCACCCCTTTGTGAAAGCGGAGCATCTGTTGGGCGATGTCTAACTGGTGTTCCTTTGCGTGGATTTGGTCGGCGGTGCGGCTCTCCATCTCCTCAATCAGTAGATAGTGTCCGATGGCTCTGGCAACTGTGTCGGTGAAGGGGAAAGCCATCGTAATCTCTGTCTGGGATTGGCTTGTGTTGCGGCGGCTTCTCCTCAGTTCTGGCAGGTTCGATAAACTCTCAATTTTCGCACCGATCAGGGAATTGCCGCATCGGATGTGGTGGTCGAGGAACGAGAGAGGTTCGCCCTTTGCCACCGTGTGGAGCCAGAGGGAGAGTTTCGCCAACTCTACCGCCATCGGGTTGAGATCAACGCCGTAGACGCAGGACTCGACAACGCGCCGCCGCCAATAGGCAAGTTCCGTTTCCTCACTTGCGATTTCGGTCATGTGTAGCGCGTCCGGGTGGGTAATCAGCTCTTCGGCGAGGTAATCGACAACGCCGACGAGGAAATGGCCGCTCCCTGTGGCGGGGTCAAGGATTTTGAGCGATAGGATTTCATCGACGGTTTTGCCCTCACAGAGCGGCGCGAGCGTGTTTTGGACGATGTAGCGGACGATATAATCGGGGGTGTAGTAGCTCCCGGTCGCTTTCCGCTCCCCTTTGTCGGTCAGGAGATAGACCGCTCCCTCTTGATAGGCGACCTCCTGATCGGGAGAGGATTTTGGTTCGACCATCTCGCTCCCTCTGCTTGAAACGATGACCAGATCTTGGTCAGCAATTTGGGGCTGGTATTCGAGCAAGCCCTCGTAGATATCTCCCAGATGGCGTACATCAAGGTCACGGTAAGTGATGCGATCGCCCGCTTCCGTCCGTGTTAGGAGTTCGATAACTTGTGCGAGTGTATCATCGCCAATCTCATAACCTTCGAGAAATGGATGTTGTTGCGGATTGAAAAGTCCGCCGTTATATTGTGGGATGTGACCTTCCCATCCATCGTTAATAAGCGTAAATAGTTCTTTGAGTCGTGTCCAATAGAGGCTTACTCCCGGCGCGGGGGTGATACCGCCCTCCAGTTTGTCGTGGATGTCGGTCGCCAGATGGTCGAGGCTATACTGCATTGCATAATCGTGATTGTCAAGGGGTAGCAGATCACGACTTTCGGCGTAGACGGTAAACAGGATACGGTACAGCAGAATCAGGCAGTTGGTCTGAATCTCATCGAGCGGTGGATCAGTTTCTTCAAAATGGTTGCGGTGGAAATTGAGGAAGCCACCAATGAGCAGGCGTAGCGCATCGTAGACACGGTTTTTCAAATCGTCAGAAACGCCGACGGTGTATTGTTGGCTCTCCCCCAAGACGTGATCGAGGAAGCATATCCCGCTCGGATCGGGGATGAAGGCGTCTCGTCGAAAGAGGTTATAGAAGTAGCGAAAAGAATCTAAGCCTCCGTTTTCGGAGAGCAGTGCAGCGAGATCTACCTCATAGAAGCTATCGAGCCGGTAACTGGTTTGACGGTGGTAGAGTCGCCATTGCCTACCATTGGTCAAGATGCCCCAGTCTTTATCCGCACCGCGCAGATAGAAGTCAATTTGGTAGTTTGGATTTTGATTGTTGAACGGGTCCCCCTCATCCTGCGCTTTTCGATCCAGATTGCGTGACCACTTCTTTGCATCACCAACAGCGAGGGCAGTGTTGATAAATTGGTTAGTTCTGAGGTGAGGTTGGGCCGCATTGAGGGCCTCCGCCGATGAGAAGAAGGCGTAATCGGGTGCTTTGGTTCCCTGCGCTGTGTGGAGCGCGGGCTGCACCTCGAAAACGTGTCCTAACTTTCTTAGGAGTGGTCGAATGAATCCCTCTTCGGTTTGTGCCTCGTTGAGGTGTTCTGCGTTAGGTACGACAGCATCGAAGAGTTCCTTGATTGCGACGTAGTCCGCTTCGATGTCGGGGGTATCCGCCCACTGCGGTTGATCGGCGATGAGGGAATCGAGGTAGTAGTTTGAAAAGAGGGATTGATTTTTAACGGCGTTGGGTAGTTGGTTCATTGGATTGATAAATAGTTGTCTGAATCAGGATTTTCAGGTTGAGCGTAGGGCGTGTTGACATTTGAAAATTGAGCCAATTTTGATGACCTTCGGACGCATTACCCCAGCGATTTAAGACAAATGGAACGGAGAGCTCCGTTCCCTACGAAATATACGCGCTTCTATGTACCGGTGGGGACCATCGTAGTGAACAACGATCGTTGTTCACTACAACNNGATTCATCGGGGATTCAAGGATTTACAGGTGCTTGCCTCCCGATCTTATCGGGGATAGAAACGATGAAGTCCTATATCCCACTGATGGGGCGCAGATGTTCATAGCAATCCAGCAGGAGCAACCTGAGAAAACATCCCTATAGATGGTTATGGCATACGGAGGTTACGGCGGACGGAGTATGCCTATTACTATAACGCAAGTTGCTAGGGCGTGTTGACATTTTGAAGCTGCTCATTCGGTAAACGCTGTAATCATCAGCCAATCTGACAAATGTAGCGCAAACTGTATGAGGTTTCAGAAAATAATTCGGTAATGCTATATTTTCCCCAGGCCCGGTAGGTGCGGTTTGCAACCGCACCGGGCATCGCTCGGAAATTACCGAATTAATAAATTAATCTTCAATTTAGTTTGCAGACTGGGATCACAATCTAACAGATCGGGGTACAAAAGGAGATTGTAGGTCGAGATTCATATCTCGACAAAATACACAGCGTGTCGCGCCACAATCTTGGCTCAATCAACTGAAACATCCTAGGTGTTGTCGATTTTGGAAAATCGACCTACAGCAGTTTGAAAGCGTCCCTGGTCTCCCCGATGGAATCGGGACAGGCGGAACGGACTCTGACGCGTGACCAAAGGGTTGGCAGACCCAATCCCTACGAAGGATCACGCGTTTGTGCACCCTCTTGATTGTCTGATTGCGATGAAATGTCAACAGAACCTAGCAACTTAGGTTATTATAACACAGGTTACGGCATACGAAGTATGCCTACCACTATATTATACCAGAGGCGTAGGGGTGGATAAAAGCAAATTTCCTAGACGCAAATCAATTGTCCATTCCCGAGGGATCGTTGCTCCCTTATGACGAAATAATCTGTCAGTTTTTTCTATTTTGCGGTTCTTGCCATAAAGCCTAGTTTTTGGTATACTATAAATCAATTGCCAATTCATTGATCAAGGACTTTTCTTGAACTTATTTTTCTGTTGACTACGCTTGTACCAAGGTCAACAATGGTGCGAAGATGCTCATTCTGCCGATGGGTAGATAAACTATATCCGAAGGAGATTTTATATGGCTAGGAAGCAAGAAGATGAAGCAAAACAGGATAATATAAAAGAAGTGGAAGAAACAGAAGAAACGGTAGAGGAAGAGGAGACGGAGAGTTCTTCTTTAAACGATGAAGAGACACAAGACATTATAGAAGAAGTGGAGGAGGATCATTTGGAGTTCCTACATGATGGTAACAATATGAGTTTTTATCAGGCTAACAAGGCATACTATGAAGATCGAAACTACGAAGAAGCCATCGCAGAATTCCAAGCTGCAATTGAATATGAAAAATCACATCCCTCAGATCCCCCAAATGCAGAGGAATCGGAGGATTCGGAGGACCCAACCGAGCCGCCGCCACCGAATGACATCCTTGCCAAATCAATGTACTGGATGGGCGAGGCTTATCTCAAATTGAACCAAATAAATCAAGCCCTTGAAACATTTGGGCAGTTATCAAAGCACCATAGTCTGCATTATCTTGCGCCAGCGGCACAGCGGCGAATCGCCTCGCTGACACTCGATAAAGAAAGTGGGTCCGCATAATGGATAAGATTATTGATCTACGAAGTGATACTGTGACCAAGCCGACCAATAAGATGCGTGAAGCGATGATGAACGCAGAGGTAGGTGACGACTGCTACGGGGAAGACCCAAGCATCCATCGTTTGGAAGCGTTGGCGGCTGAAAAGATTGGCAAAGCAGCAGCGATGTACGTGCCGACAGGGACGATGGGGAATACCGCTGCTATCATGACACACACCCGCGCCGGCGACTATGCGATCATGGATGCCGAGTGCCATATCTACTACTATGAACACGGAAATCTGTCCTCATTAGCAGGGATTATGCCGATTGTGATGAACAGCGCGGATGGCGTTCCTGATCTTGATGAGGTAGAGGCTTATCTGCAACGTGATCCCGCCAAATTTCCAAAGACCAGCTTAATCTGTTTGGAGAATACACACAATCGTCGTGGGGGACGCGCTATTCCGTTGGATCGGATGAGCGCGGTTCACGAACTGGCACAGCAGTATGGGGTCCCCGTCCACTTGGACGGCGCCCGCATTTTCAACGCTGCCCATGCGTTGGGCGTTGAGGCTCGTGAAGTCGCAAGCCGTGTCGATTCCGTTATGTTCTGTCTCTCTAAGGGACTGTGCGCTCCTGTTGGGTCGATGCTCGCTGGGGAGGAAGACTTTATCCAAGAAGCACGCCGCGCTCGGAAACGACTCGGTGGTGCGATGCGGCAGTCGGGAGTGCTTGCTGCGGCTGGCATTGTCGCGCTGTCAGAGATGCCGGATCGACTCGGCGAAGACCACGCGAACGCTAAACTCCTCGCAAAAGCGTTGTCCCAATTCGACGAATTAGCCCTGAACCCAGAGGATGTGCATTCCAACATGGTTTTTGTCAATACAAAGCCGCTAGGAATCTCTGCAGCGGACTTTGCAGACCGCGTTCTGCAACACAATATTAAGGTTTCTGTTTACGGACCGATGACCGTCCGAATGGTGGCAAATCACGATGCGAGTCGTGAGGATGTACTGTATGCCGCGGAAGCGTTGGTGGACCTGATTAAATCTCTAGGGCACTAAAACACAACAACAAGGAAACGGGAGAATTGTTTTAGATTAGAAGGGTAGAAGGATGGGGCAATACCGGAAACAATCCATCTTCCCTCTTGGTTCAAAAGGCGTTAGGGATGAATATTCACGACAGCGGATATAAGAAACTATTCTCAAATCGAACCATCTTTCGACAACTCCTTGAAACCTTCGTCAACCAAGAATGGGTCCATTCTCTCGATTTCGACAAGTGTGAACCCCTCGATAAATCTTTTATCTCCGAACACTACAAAGAGACCGAGAGCGACTTAATCTACAAAGTCCAGTTTCACAACCGCGAAGTCTATATTTACATCTTGATTGAATTTCAATCCACTGTAGAGCCGTTTATGGCGTTACGGGTGCTGAACTACATCACCAACTTCTACATGGATTTTCTCGTCAATAACAGCGATGTCGAAAAATTGCCGGCAGTCTTTCCAATCGTGCTGTACAATGGAAGCGCGCCGTGGACGGCACCGGTCAATCTTTCGGCGTTAATTGAGCAGAACCCGCCACTCGGTGCATTTGCATTAGATTTTCAGTATTTTCTGATTGCTGAGAACGAATATAGTCAGGAGGCGTTGTTAAAGATCCGAAACATCGTATCGACGTTGTTTTTAGCAGAATCGCATTATGATTTAGAGGTGCTGGAAGCGGAGCTGCTGAATCTATTTTCGTCGGAGACGGATAGACAAGCAGTCAGTCTGTTCTTAAACTGGTTTAGGCAGTTGGCCTTCCACGGACGAATTGAATCTGACGATTATCAGTCATTGGAGTCCATTTATCAGAACGAAGAGGAGGTGAAGACGATGTTAGTCACAGCGTTAGAGAGAGAAAGACAGCGTTTTTTTCAAGCAGGAAGGGCTGCGTGAGGGTGAGCAGAAAGGACTGCGTGAGGGTGAGCAGAAAGGACTGCGTGAGGGTGAGCAGAAAGGCCGCATTGAAACCGCAAAGGCGATGCTTGCCAAAGGAATGGAGATGACACTTATCTCTGAAATCACAAACCTGCCAGAAGCACAACTCTTGCAGTTGAAAGACGATCTCTCTTCAGTGAAAAAATAAAAACAGTGATAAAGGAATTAGGAACACAATGGAAACTTCCATAGATGTCTTGAAACAGAAAGCCAATAATCTACGCATCCATTCACTCGTATCAACATCAGAGGCCGGATCCGGGCATCCGACAACGTGCTTGTCCGCAGCGGATATTATCTCGGCATTGTTTTTCCGCGCGATGCGGTACGACCCCACAGATGCACGTAACTCAAACAATGATCGTTTCATCCTGTCGAAAGGGCACGCTGCCCCGGTACTCTACGCCGCATGGGCGGAGGCGGGAATCATCTCCGTCGAAGATCAACTAACACTCCGTGAAATTGACAGCGACCTTGAGGGGCATCCCACGCCGCGTTTGGAATGGGTCGATGTCGCCACGGGATCGCTAGGACAGGGATTGTCGATCGGTGTTGGGATGGCTCTCAACGGCAAATATCTAGACCAGTCAGATTACCGCGTTTACGTCCTGATGGGCGATGGAGAGACTGCGGAAGGCAGCGTTTGGGAGGCAGTCGCGCTTGCGGCACACCGCAACCTGAATAATCTGATTGGCATCGTTGATGTCAACGGCATGGGACAGAGCGAACCGACAATGTACGGGTTTGATATTGATTCCTACTGTCGGCGGTTTGAGGCGTTTGGTTGGCAGGCAATTGGAATTGATGGACACAATTTTGACGAGATTCTATCTGCATTAGATAAAGCGAAGTCCACCGAGGATCAGCCGACGATGATTGTGGCGAAAACTTTTAAGGGCAAGGGGGTATCCTCCCTTGAAAACAAGGCTGGCTGGCACGGTAAAGCGATTCCCAAGGGTGAACCGTTGGATGACGCTCTGAAAGAACTGGGGCCTTTAAGTAAAGACGGGAACTTTCGGATTGAAGCAGCCCCTGCAACTGCTGTCGTTGAACCACAAATTCAGGAGATGACAACCCCTGAATATCAACTGGGCGAAGAAGCAGCGACCCGCAGCGGCTACGGCTCTGGACTCGCCAAATTGGGCGATGCGAATCCACTGGTTGTTGCGGTGGATGGCGATGTCAAAAATTCCACCTACGCCGAGCAGTTCATGGAGAAACACAGCGATCGCTATTTTGAAATGTTCATCGCCGAACAGAATCTTGTTGGTACGGGGATTGGACTAGCAAAGTGCGGTAAGATTCCATTCGTCTCGACCTTCGCAGCGTTCTTCACTCGCGCGTGTGATCACATTCGGATGTCTGCGATCTCTCAGACGAACATAAAGTACGCAGGTTCGCACTGCGGTGTTTCGGTCGGTGAAGATGGTCCCTCTCAGATGGGACTGGAAGATCTCGCTATGTTTCGGGCACTCCCCGGATCGGTTGTGCTGTATCCAAGCGATGCCGTCGCGGCGGAACGTTTGGTCGAGCAAGCTGCGGTGCATCAGGGCATCGTCTATATTCGGACCTCCCGTCCGCCGACACCAACAATCTATACAAACGCCGAGGATTTTCCAATTGGAGGTAGCAAGGTACTCCGATCTAGCGACGACGATCAGGTCACTGTTATTGCAGCGGGAGTCACGCTTCACGAAGCGTTGAAGGCGTATGAAACACTGAAAGCGGATGGTATCTCCATCCGTGTCATCGATCTCTATTCGGTCAAGCCGATTGACGCAAACACAGTTCTCGACGCAGCCGCTGCCACCAACAACACGCTCGTAACGGTTGAAGATCACTACCCGGAGGGTGGACTTAACGATGCGGTATTAGATGCGGTCGCCCCCAGAGGGGTCACGGTTCACAAGCTCGCTGTCAACGGGCTGCCGAGATCGGGCAAGGCGGATGAACTTCTGGAAGCACACGGCATCAGCGCAGGAGCAATCGTCCGAAAAGTGAAGGAGATTGTCTGAAAGTAAAACGTAAGGCGTGAAACGTAATTATGGTGAATTCTAAAAATAAATAGACACTTTCGCCCCCTGGTAGGTGCGGTTTCTAACCGCACCGGTTTGGAGTGTCTCATTAATTCTAAAATCTACTATAGTTCATTGGTTCATTGGTGCGATTGGGCTAGGAAGTTCAACCTATGGGGGCCTAAAAAAAAGGTGCAAGGATAAAGAGAAACCGAGTTTTTGTCAAAAACTCGGTTTCTGTTGCACGATTTTTTAACATGGGCTAACACATTAGACCTGTGGAGACCAACTATCTTGTCCGATCAATGCCCGCATCAGCAAAGGCGCGCGATAATGTTTCATAGGATAGGGTTGCTGCCGCGAGTGGGTCATAGTCTTCGCGAGCTTGCACCATAAAACTGACCTCGGCGGTGATGAACCCGTCGTAGCCGTGCTGCTCCATCAGTTTCAGATAGTTCGCGTAGTCGAACGGACCTTCGCCGGGGATGAGAAACTCGAAATCGGGGGCGAGTCCACGCTGATCTTTGACGTGCGTATGGGCAGAATGTGGCGCTAGGGCAGCGACGCTCTCCTCGGTGGGTATACCGATGATATCGAAGTGGCTGATGTCAAAGTTAACCTTAAGATAGGGGGAACCGACGAGGTCGAGGAGTTCAAGGACTTTATCGGGCGTATCGATCAGACCGCCGATGTGGGGTTCCATTGCAACGGTCACTCCGAGCGTTTGGGTATATTCAACGAGTTCTCCGATCCGCTCAGCGAGGAACTGTTTTTGGCTGTCCCATTCTTCCGGTTGACCGCCTGATGTTGTGTTGATTGCCGGTAGGCTATCTCCCTGAGCGAGTTCAACACCGAGATCCGCTGCACCTTTCAGTCGCCACATGTTTTGTGCGTGTGCTTCGGGATCGGTTTCCATCAAACTTGAATGCGCGGCGATTGCCGGTAGTGCCAAGTTGTGTTGTTTCAACAGTCCCGCAATTCGCTTGCGTTCGGCGGCGTCGAGGGTACTCAATTCGGTGATGAAACGGGGGCCGACCGCTAGTTCCATCCCATCAAATCCGAGTTGTGCGATATGGGGAATTGCGACATCAATGGGGACGGTGGGCATTCCCCAAGTGCTATAACCGAGGTTCATGCAAACATTCCTTCTTTTGTTAGATTTCTGATTAGATAGGGTTGCTACAATTTAAGCTGCCACATGTCGCCCCACTGGGGCTTTAGGTGGTAATTTGGGTTATTATAAAACAGTTAGGGTATACCATACAAGTTAAAAAGAGATACAGTTTCCCCCTCATCTTGCAAGATGGGGATTCTACTGCGACGATTAGATGAAGGCAAATTGACTAAAAAACGGAGGAATTATATGGCTGCGGAAAATTGGATACCGGTTGGACCAGATTTAGAGACGATTCGGGCAAATTGTGCAGACCCACTCTACGCGTTGTCTCAGGCGGAGATGCCGGCCATTATGTTTCGAGGGGCTTACGATACGGATCAATGTACCCCGCTGATTGAGCGATTCTATAACATGGGACTGGCACGCAACCCCGAAGATGATGTATACGGTGGGGACGAGCGGGTGAGAACCGACATCGGCACGAGCCTAGGGATTCGAGGGAAGGATCAAGAGCATTTCTTTCAGCATTCGGACGCCACGCATCATCTGTTCAAATTCCTGTTTGATGGGTTCGATAATCCGGTAGATCTCATCTACAATGCGCTATCGGATCTTGCACCGGACAAACAGGTCAGGACAGCCTACGAGCCAGATGGTCGTCGCTATGGTCCCGCGATTTTTCGCATCCATTACCACACCCAACTCTATCATCCGCACATTGACAGTGTGCGGCTGCGAGAGGCACGGACTGATTACGCCGTATACCGTTTTGATCACCAGTTTGCGGGTGTGCTGTGCTTGCAAAATGCGGATGAATTTGATGCAGGTACGCAGGCGATCCTGCACCGATGTTTGTGGACGGAGGAGGTGCAGCCTTATATCGTTGAGAACACTTTTCACCAGTATGCTGCTGAAAACGGTATTGAGAAATGTCGGGTTGAACTTGAGCCGGGCGATCTGTATTTCTTCAACACCCGTTGCATCCACGAAGTTCCCCCGGTCCAAGGGAACAATCCTCGCATCGTTCTAGCGGTGTTCATCGGCTATTCTGCGGACGATGATGAGATTTTTGTGTGGTCGTGATCATAAAAAAAACCATATAGCCTCAACAAGGCTATATGGCGGATTAATGCGGCTCACTGGATTTTGAGTCCAGCGCGTCTACCGATTTCACCACTCCGGCAAAAGCGTCCCTAATTTTAGCATATCTCGCTTAAAAGAATCAAGGTAAAATCGGGAAATTTAGGGTTATTTAGCGAGGTGTCGGGATTCGGAGATCCCTCCTACAGTAAGCTAAGTGGCGTGATACATAATACGTGATGTGTAATATGCAAGGTAGGAGTTACGGAGCGCGTTCATAAGTCCCCCTGATAAGGGGGATTTAGGGGGTTAAAAATAAAAAATCTACCCCGTGTGCCAAATTTGCGTAAGTCCTGAAGAAAAAGAAATCCCCTGCTCACGCATTCATTGTTATGATGTAATGGCTAGCTTGTGGATAGAATCTCCAACTTGAATCTTTCCCGCTTCAATTGTCCGTATAAACAGTCCGCGGAGTCGTTGAGATTTATAGATCTCTCCGTTGACAAATTCAAGTGCATCTTTGCCGTACCGGCGTTGGAACTTTTGACAACCGGTATGTGGGACATCTGTAACTTCAAAAGTAGCCGTGCCGATTTGTAATTGAGTACCAGCGGGGAGATTCTCCTCACTTAAATCAAAATCGATGAGTAAATTATCGCCGGCAAGGGGCATCCGTGTATCGTCACCGGCGATTATCCTCAGGAACCGAGAATTCATCACAGATATTTGGGCGCCCGGATTGGGACTGTTTGGTCGTGCCCAGCGATCTCCTTCGAGTCCTCCATCGGGACTAACATCGGCTGCTTGGGGGGTTGCCCGCTGTTCGTCGGGCAGGCGAAGGACAATATATTCAAGGACACCAAGGTCTTGGGGGCTTTGCGCTAACTGATCCATTTGAGCTTCGATTTGAGCTGCTGATAAACGCTGGATTGCCATCTGTTCCTCCGTAGTATGGACTGATGCAATTTTTGAGTGCTGGAACTCTCTATCGTTGCAAAGTGTGTCTTATAATTGTAGTATAGAATAAGAGAAATTGAAAGGAAAAAGAGTTCGCCCTCATCCTCAGGGATTGTCTATAAATATTTCGGCTGCTACCCTTTTAGCTTGACTGAACTAATTGGAGTTATGTAGAATTTACCTTTTGAAAGGTGGGATTTAATTTGTTAGTTCGTATATGCTTACTCCTGCTTGCTCTCCCTTTTATGATATTTGCGTGTGGGGCCTTACAGGATCAACCGACGATCGATCAGTATAATCAATTCGCAATTAAATCCGCTGAGTTGCAGCTTTGGAATGAAGCGATTTTCCGCTGGCAGCATATTTTAAAGATTGAACCGCAAAATGCGAAGGTGCACAACAATTTGGGTGTTGCTTACGAAGCCGCGGGCAAGATCGACGAAGCAATTAAAGCGTATGAACGCGCGACAGAATTAGAACCTGACAATAAGTTCTATCGCTTCAACTACAGGAAATGCCGGATGCAAGTCCAGCGCAATCGCGTGAAGTCGCCACCCGCGGAGAAAGCAGATCCGCCAGATCAACCCCAACCAGATCAGGACTCAGAGCAAACCGAATCGTAGGCTGAATCAATGAACCAAAATCAACAAATCAACAAATCAATCCAAATTCAGATTCCGTTCCGCCTGTCCCGATACATCGGAGGAAGCTCACTCATCATTACGATGCTGCCGATGCTTTTATGCTTGGGAGTGTATTGGGGTTGTGCATCCGCGGTAACGCGGGTCCCTATCAAAATCCAGGTTGAATCCACAATTGATGTTACCAAGTATTCAGGCTTTGCTGTGTTGCCGTTTATCGAAGCGAAGGGTTCAGGGAGGCAGCGGATAGTATCTTCCGACGACACAGGGGGGGAGATTGCCTCCTTGATGCGAATTGGATTGGGACGGAATCAAAACTTGGACGTTGTTAGCACACAGGATACGCTGCGGCTATTTAATGATGAAACGGTTGATGAGGATCTGTTAGTCGATGTGTCAGAGTTGGTACGTATTGGAGAATATTTTGAAGTTGATGCGGTCATCGTTGGCAGCTATGACTTTTTTACGAGGAGCCAGCCGAGACGCTATTATGGGGAACGTTATTCGAGAAGTCTTCAGAGGTATGTCACCGATTATCAGGATTACCTTGAAAAGACCTACATTCTCTCGTTGAGGGTTGTAATTGCTAGTGTGGACACAGAGGAAATTATACAGGATGATACCTATGAACGGCGTGCGTTCCAAGCCCATAGCGTTAGTTCATTCTTGATCTCAGAAGTCGCGCCGCATCAGGGTGTTCTAAAGAGTTTAGCGCGACAAGCGATTTCGGAGTTCACCCAACAAGTTTCACCGCACTACGAACAAGAGGAAAGGTTTTTGGTAAGATGATGAAAACCGATCGCGGATACCACAAATTGAAAACGCAACGTTCTGAAAATGAGAGATTTTTGTCTCGTTTTCTCGTTTTCTCGTTTTCTCGTCGTCCCGTTTTCTGTCTTTCTCTCCTATTTGTTTCTTCGCTGCTTTTCCTTTCGGTTGGCAGCGGTTGGGCGCAAGGTTTTGGTAAGAATAAGGTCACAGACCAAGATTTTGATTGGCTGATTCACCGGACAGAGCATTTTGACATCCATTATTATCCGGGTGAAGAGCAGCTAGTCTCAATCATGGCGGACATCGTCGAAGAGGCTTACGAAAAACATAGCGAGGATTTTGAGCACGAACTTAAAGATCGGACGCCGCTCATCTTATATCAATCACATAAAGATTTTCAAGAAACCAACATTACGCTGGCTGAAGAACTCTTTAAGCGACGCATGGTTATCCCTTTTACCGGCTCAATGTCTGCATTTCGTGAAGTCATCTTTCACGAACTGGTTCATATTTTTCAGTACGACATCATCTATCAGAAACCCGCTGGGCGTTTTTACAGCGGTGAGTTTCTGTATAGCCCTCCAATCTGGTTTATGGAGGGAACAGCGGACTACTTCGGCAACGATAATGATGCCGTTGGAGAGATGGTACTACGAGATGCGAGCATCGCGAATCAGGTGGTTCCGCTGACACGACTTCAGGATTTTCGCATACTCGGATCGCAGGTATTCTTGGGATATAAGATGGGGCAGTCCGCCATCGCATATTTTGTCGAGACGTATGGACGGGATAAGGTTGGGCAGGTAATGCAGGAGCTGCGCCATATCCGGACCAAAGATCTCAACCAAGCCTTCCAAAACGTGATTGGCGTTAGTCTTGAACAGTTCGATAAAGATTGGCGTTTGACGGTGCAAAAGAAGTATTGGCCCATGATTGAGCACAAGGATATGCCAGACTCGATCGCCAAGAACCTGACAGAGAAATCGCGCTATTCGCATAACGTGAAACCGATCTGGTCTCCTAGTGGTGACCTTATCGCCTATGTCACAGGCAACGATGGATTTAGTGAGATTGTCCTTGCATCTGCTAGGGACGGCAGCCGCTTAGAGCGCATCAGTAAAGATTTTTTTGGGAGTAAATATGAAGAGATTCGGAGCGGTGGCAGTGGGCTAGCTTGGTCTCCGGATGGCGACCGTATCGCCTTCATCGCCAAGTACCGCGAATCGGAGTATCTGCTTGAAGTGAACATCATTAGTAAGCGATTGAAACGCCGAATCAAACTCGATTTCGACGCTGCTGGTTCGCCGAGCTATGATGGCAGCGGCGAGCGGATTGTTTTTTCTGCGCTAAGTGGAGGTCAGACCGACCTGTTTATTATAAACCTAGCGACAGAGGAGTTGATCCGTCTGACAAACGATTCCTTTGACGATGGTAATCCCTCATGGCATCCAACGAAGGAAGAGATTGCCTATGCTTCGGAGCGCGGGGGTAAGTACAGGCTGATTATCATTGACGTCAGCAGCCGGACATCACGGCAGTTACCGCATGGCGAGCATAATGCGGCTGGTCCCCGCTGGGCACCGGGCGGTGAGGAGCTGCTTTTTTGTGCGGATATAGGTGGCGTCTATGACCTGTGCACCATGCGATCGGACGGCACAGACCTGACGCGTTTGACTAATATTATTACCGGCTGTTTTAACCCAAGTTTTTCACCCGACCGTAAGCGCATCCTGTTTGGTGCTTACGAATCGGGGAAGCAGGATGTGTATATCATGGAGGCAGAGAAGGCACGTAATGAAAAGATTGAGATACCAACTTCTGAGTCTGAACCTGCCCAATTTGTCGGGACTGCGGAGAGGAAACAGCGTCGCATCGGGCACCGGAAATACGGCACGAAAATTGGCTTAGATGCTATCTTCACCAACTTCAGCCTCGGTGCTGATGGTTTGCTGCGCAATTCGACAGAACTTGTTGCAAGTGATATGATGGGGAACCATCGTCTAGGGTTGAGTGTCCAGAATCAATCAGGATTTCTTGCTCCGGATTTCATTGCCCGGTACGGTTCTCTTGCGCGTCGTGCGGATTTCGGGGCATCTCTCTTTAACTTTCATGAATATCATCTGTTGGGGACAACCCGGAATCGTCGTCGCGTCTCACAACGTTTAACGGGACTTGCCGGCTCTGTTATGTATCCGTTTAATCGGTATCGTCGCATGGAGTTACAGTTCTTGACGTATTCTACCCCTTACGCTTTCAGATTCGAGACGGAACGCGAAGATAATCGTGGGCTTCTAATGCTTGGTACAATTTCCCTCGTTAGCGACACGACGCGATGGCAGATATTTGGGCCGCAAAGCGGTACCCGCTATAATCTCACCGTTGAAAAGTCATATCGTGCGACTGGCAGTGACCTTGAATTGACCAATCTCATTTTTGACCTCCGCCGCTATTTCAAGCTTGGCAGACGTTCGACCTTTGCAGCCCGTTTGCTGCTCGGTGGAAGTTTCGCAAGAGACAAGTCGCTGTTCTATCTCGGTGGCATTGACACGCTACGTGGCTATAGTTATGAAGAACTGATTGGGACGCGGATGGGGCTGTTGAACTTCGAACTTCGGATTCCGTTTATAGACGAACTTCGTTTCGGTTGGCCCTTTTCGTGGGCGATTGGCGGCATTCGAGGGATTGTCTTCGCTGACTTTGGAACGACATGGTCAGACGAGGAGTTCAACTCTAAAAACCCCTACCGCTTGCTCTGGCGCGACGGCAATCGGGTTCGCCTTGATGATGTAAAAGGCTCAATTGGCCTTGGGCTTCGATTGCAGCTTGGCTTTTTCTCTCTCGATTTTGACGTGGCGCGCCGCACCGATTTGGCTAGTATCGATCCAGATACGACGTTCCACTTCGGTTTGGGTCAGGCGTTTTAGCCCAGAAATTCACTGATTTATCACATGCTAGACACTTTAGCTTACCCTTAATTAAGGAAGGATGTATGCAACCAAACTTGAATCGATTCATTATTGTTGCTGTTGTTTTGGTGGTAATCATTGGCGTGGGTGCAATCTTCGTCAAAATCTACCCTGACCTGCTCTGGTTTAATATGGTCGGTTACCTCGCCATCTACAAGAAAGTGCTACTGACAAAAATAGGGCTGGGGATTGCCGTCGGTGGTTTCTTTCTTGCTGTGACCCTCATCAATCTCTATCTCCTGTATCGCTTTACCCCACCTCGGTTGAGTCCAACACTTGTCGAATCGATCCCGCTTGAAGGCATGCCCGATTTTAACCTTCGGAAAGCTGTGTATGTAGTACTAACACTCTTGGCAATTGGAGGGAGTATTGTGGGTGGGTATGCCTCGACAGACTACTGGGAGCAATTTCTCCGCTATTCAAATGCTAGCAATCTTTCCTTCCAAGCCGCGACATCGCTTGATGCGCCAGCAAATCGAGATGCGACAGATGTTCTCATTTCTGAATTGGAGTATAGTGCGAAAGGGTTTAAAGTAGGAGATGAAATTACAATCGAAGAAGGGGATAGCAGTCATACAGCACAAATCCGGTCCATCAGTCCGGGTGGGGATGGGAGCGTTAGAGTTGCACTAAACCAAGGGCTAAGTTTCGATGCAACCGAAGACGCGGCTTTGGTTGCAGCCGCCCGTGATCCAATTTTCAATAAGAATGTCAGCTACTATGTTTTTCGGATGCCCTTGGAACGCTTGATCTGCGGCTACCTATTCGGTCTGTTCATGTTGGTTACCCTTTTTACGGGGGTACTTTACTTTTTTCACGGGTTACTTATTAATGAGGATAACCGCTTCTCCCCGCCGAAGCGTGTCAAGACACATCTGTTCATCCTGATTGGGTTGACGCTGCTGTTTCGTGCATGGAATTACCAGTTTGTGATGTACGACCTACTCTACACCACCAACGATGTTGTTCGAGGTGGTGGCGGCTACGCAGCGATACAGGCACGGCTGCCTGTGTTATGGATACTGCTCGCGCTTACCGTTGCTTGCGCGTTGATTTTCTTCATCAGTATTTTCTTACGGCGTATCTCTTTCGCTGTTGGGAGTATCATTGTTCTCCTGCTTGTTGCCTTTATGGGACAAGCCTATCCCCGTATCGTTCAAAATCTGAAAGTTGAACCGAGTAAACAGGACCTTGAGCGAGAATATATCAACTATAACATCAGGGCAACACTGCATGCGTATGATCTGGAGGATAGCACCGTGACTGAGACGGAATATCCTTTGACGGGAGAGTTGTCTTATGACAACATCACGGGGCAAGAGAACGCGGCAGTGATTAATAGTATCCGTCTTTGGGATTGGCGACCACTGCGACGGACTTTCCGCCAGTTGCAGGAGTTGCGTTCACAATACGATTTTGCTGACGTAGATATTGACCGTTACCTGATGCAGAGTGGTGAACCCCGACAGGTAATGCTTTCTGGTCGTGAATTGAATATTAACGATTTGCCGCGTGAAGTGAGTCGGGACTGGTTTAAGCGCACTTACGTGTACACGCACGGCTATGGAGCGGTGATGAGTCCTGTGGATGAAGTTCTGGACGGGAAGCCGAAGATGTACATTCGGGATATGGACCCAATTAATTACGAACCTGAATGGACATATCGGTTTGACGACAATCCGGGTCCTCGAATTTACTACGGTGAGCGCACCAACCACTATGTCATTGTCCATCCAGACCGGTCAGAGGGTCTTGAGTTTGATTACCCCGAAACGTTTGGACAAGATTTTGCCAAATACTCGTACCAAGGACTGGGCGGTGTCGATCTTTCTTCGTTTATCCGAAAATTTGCCTACATGCTGAAATTCAATAATGCACTCAATTTCATCTTGCCCGGCGAAATCCGATCAACCAGTCGCGTCCTTTACAATCGAAACATAAAGGAGCGTGTCAGCCAAATCGCTCCGTTCCTGAAATATGATCTCGATCCTTACCTTGTCATCCACGACGGTCGGTTGATCTGGGTGATTGATGCGTATACAACGACCGCGCGTTACCCCTATTCCGCACCAATGCAGGACACCATCCGCAGCACCATTGCGGAACGGGGTGGTAGACGTGCTGCTGGACGTATTGTCGGCGGAGAGAGGCCGTGGGGGAACTATATCCGCAACGCTGCCAAGGTCACGATCGATGCCTACGATGGCAGCGTGAACTTCTATCTGATGGAGCAGGAGCAAGATCCCGTTGCGGAGTGTTATCGTCGTATCTTCCCGGATTTATTCAAACCGTTCGATGCGATGCCCGAAAATCTCAAATCGCATATCCGATACCCGACCACGATGTTCCTCATTCAAGCGCGGATGTATCAAGATTATCATATGAAAGATCCGATTACCTTCTACGCGAGTGAGGATCAGTGGCAAATCGGGGAGGAACTGTACGATAACACCGAGCGTCCCCGTCCCCCACAAACCCCGCAACCGCCAAGCCCATTCACACGCACCCAGCAACTGCCGGATACGGTTACGAATGTGCAAGAGGTTGCGCCGTACTATGTAGTCGTCAAAATACCGGGCGAGGAACGTGCGGAATTTGTCTTGATGCTCCCGTTCACGCCGAAAAATAAGCCGAACCTCACCGCTTGGATCGCTGCGAGATGCGATTTACCACAGTATGGACAACTCCTTGTCTATCGCTTCCCGAAGGGAAAACTTGCTCCCGGACCGATGCAGGTGGAAAACTTCATCACGCAAGAACCTGAAATTTCCCAGCAAATTAGCTTGTGGAATACGCAAGGTTCAAGCGTCCTACGTGGCAACCTACTCATCATTCCGATGAATGAGGCGATCCTCTACGTTGAGCCGATTTACATCCAAGCGGAGAATGAAGACACTGCGATTCCTGAATTGCGACGCGTTGTTGTCGGCTATAAGGAGAATGTCGCATGGGGCGCGAGCCTCGATGAGGCATTGATTAACATGTTCGGCAAGCGGTTGGAGGTCGCGTTGACGCAAGATGCCCCTTCCGTTACTGAAGCCGCTGAAGGGGTGAGTGCAGCCGCTTCGCTATCTCTTTCGACGCTGGCAAAACAGGCGAGAGAACAATTTGAGGCAGCACAGGAGGCGCAACGCGCGGGGAATTGGGCGGAATATGGACATTACCTTAATCTGCTCGAAGCGACCTTGAAGCAGCTTGAGGCGGACGTGGAGTGAAACGTGATTCGTAATGGACAAGATGAGAGAACGCGTGTGAGATAGCGTCGGAGCGTGTGTTTCGACCCACAGCCTCGCTTTCACTTTCTTACCTATTGTTTTCACTCTGGTTCATTCGTTTATTAATGAACCAATGTACTAATGAACTAATGAACTAACGAAGGAGGTGAATTAAATGGGACTCGATTGGAAACCACGTCATCGGGATATGCTTATTGGCGGATACTGGTGGTTGGCGCGGGTTACGGATAAGGCGCGCGCTAAATTGAACGGTACTATCGGTGAGTACATCTACCCGTGACCGCAGGACAAAAAGTTCCTGGAGGAACACAAGCTAGATGCTGACGAGTTTGTTGAGATGGTGAAAAGCAGCCCGTCAGACGACGATATGATCGCCGCAATGCAAAAACTTAGTCGATAAGTATCGAAAAAAATGGGTAGGGGAGCAGGCAGCGATTTGCCCCCGATACTTTGGGATTTCGCTGCGCTCAACCTGCTCTGAACTCCAACGATATATCTCAAAATTGACAACTCAAAACGGAGAACCAATCGCAATGAAAAAGATACCCCTGTTTACTTTTATCCTATCGTTAGTCTCTGCGCTATTTCTATCAAGCAGCTTCGCGCAAGAGAATCCGCAGTGGCATCTGCCCGACGGTGCCACTGCGCGATTTGGGAAAGGCTGGATATCTGCGCTTGAATATTCGCCTGACGGCACCCGGCTCGCGGTCGGCAGTCCTATCGGTATCTGGCTCTACGATACGACAACTCTTCAAGAGGTTGATCTGCTCACCGGGCACACGGAAACAGTCTCTACTATCGCATATTCTTCGGATGGGAGTATACTCGCCAGTGGAAGTTACGATGATACCATCCAGCTATGGGATACCGCAACGGGTGAGAGTATCAATACTCTGACTGGGCATGAGGACGCGGACGGAAAAACCCTCGTCAGTGGGAGCTACGACGATACCGTTCGCCTGTGGGATGTTGACACCGGCGAAAACACCAACACCCTTACCGAACATGAAGATTGGGTCTCTAGCGTCGCGTTCAGTCTCAATGGGGATATGGTTGCCAGCGGGAGTTGGGACCAGACCGTTCGCCTGTGGGATGTTGACACCGGTGAGAACATCGGAACTCTTACCGGACACACGTCTCTCATCCAAACGGTCGCTTTCGGTTGGGGAGGTACACTCGCAAGCGGAGATTTTGACTCGATGATTCATTTGTGGAATGTTAAAACAGGCGAGAAAATCAGAACTCTCACCGGGCATACTTCAACTATCTACGAGGTCGTCTTTTCTTCGGATGGGGGCATACTAGCAAGTGCGAGTGAGGATGATACTATCCGCGTGTGGAATGCTGTCACAGGCGAGACAGTCAAAACTTTTACCGAACACACGGCTGATGCCTATAGAGTTGCGTTTAGCCCGGATGGCAACACCCTCGCTAGTGGGAGTGGGGATTGACACCGGCGAAAACACCAATACCCTTACCGGGCATGAGAGTAGGGTCTTGAGCGTCGCTTTCGGTCCCGGTGACCGCACACTCGTTGGTCGGAGTTGGGATCAAACTATTCGTGTCTGGAATACCGAAACAGGGGAGCGCCAGCACTATCTCGTGGGGCATACGGACGATGTGGATATTGTTGTTTTCAGCCCGGATGGTCGCACAATCGCCAGCGGCAGTCAGGACAGTACCGTTCGCCTATGGGACGCTGAGACCGGAGGACATCTGAAAACTCTCGTCGCACATTGGGCTTATATTATAACCATCGCTTTCAGTCCCGACGGCACAACCCTCGCAAGTGGCAGCGAAGACGATACTGTCCGTTTGTGGGATGGCGCCACTGGGGAACGTTTGGGAACTATCTACGGACATGAAGCGGGCGTCGAGACTCTCGCTTTCAGTCCCGATGGTACAACCGTTGCAAGTGGGAGTCGAGACTCCGCCGTTGTGCTGTGGGATGTTGAGACTGAGGATTTCCTGAACGTGTTCTTGGGCCACTCGGGACATGTGCTAACCGTTACTTTCAATCCCAAAGGCACAATCCTCGCAAGTGCGGGGTGGGACAATACCATCCGCTTGTGGGATGTCACCACCGGTGAAGAGATGACCACCATTCAAGCAAGTGACTATGGCGTAGATAGTATTATTGAGAGCGTTGCTTTCAGTCCCGATGGAAAGACTCTTGCAGCCGGAGGATGGGGTAATACGGTTGGCTTGTGGGATGTTGCAACAAGTGAGCATATCGAAACTTTTTCCGGACACGCCTCTAGGGTTGAGAGCGTTGCCTTTAACTCCGATGGCACAGTCCTCGCCAGTGGAAGTCGGGACGGCACGGTGTTGCTATGGGATGTTCCACAGCCACCGCCGGAGCCAGTGGAGCCACCGCCCCCACTCGTCGAGGATGTTAATGGGAATGGAGTCGTCAACATCTTGGATGTAGCACTAGTTGGCTTGCGTTTGGGACAGACAGGCGAAAATGATGCCGATGTCAACGGGGATGGCGTTGTGGATATTGCGGACTTGGTTCAGGTTGCTGGTGCTATCGCCAACGCGGCAGCAGCACCTTCGGTACATCCTATAGCACTAGCGAACCTTACCCCTGCGGATATTGAGGAGTGGCTTATCCAAGCACAGGCGTTAGATTTCACGGATGTCCGCTCACAAAGGGGAATCCTTTTCCTTGAACAGCTTCTTGCAGCGTTGGCTCCGGAAGAGACAGCACTCTTACCTAACTTTCCCAACCCGTTTAATCCAGAGACGTGGATCCCCTATCAACTCGCCAACGATGCTGATGTGACCCTCACAGTCTATGACATAAACGGTGCACCAGTGCGACAATTTGATTTGGGACATCAGTCCGCGGGATTCTATAACACTCGGACAAAAGCAGCCTATTGGGATGGACGCAACGAAACCGGTGAATCGGTTGCAAGCGGGGTCTATTTCTACCAACTCCAAACAGGCGATTATACTGACTTACGGCGGATGGTTATTCTTAAGTAGGGACACTAATTGGCGAAAGAATCCGGGTTTTTCTAAAGAACTCGGATTCTGGATCTAAGCCACCTTTCGCTCATTTGCTGTGTATCTGGCAATCCGCAAAACTGATAATCAAAAAGGAGAATCAATTTCAATGAAAAGGACAGGGTTTTTTAGCCTTACTTTATTATTACTCTCTGCTCTATTTCTATCAAACAGCTTCGCCCAAGAAAATCCGCAGTGGCACCTGCCCGAAGATGCGATTGCGCGATTCGGTAAAGGATGGATAGCTGGACTTCAGTATTCGCCTGACGGCAGCCGGCTCGCAGTCGCTACCGCTATCGGTATTTGGCTCTACGATACGGCAACCCTTCAAGAGGTTGACCTGCTTACCGGGCAGACCGCAATATATGAGTCTGAGACGTATTCGCCTTCTATCATGGCGTATTCCCCGGTTGAGGATATACTTGCCAGTGGGGGTTGGGACCAAGTCATTCGGTTGTGGGATACCACTACAGGTGAGGACATCAAAACCTTGACTGGGCATGACAGTGGTATCCGAAGCCTTGCTTTTAGCCCGGATGGAAAGATTCTCGCAAGTGGAAGTTATGACGATACTGTCCGCCTGTGGGATGTTGACACCGGCGAGACCGTTCACCTCCTCGACAAACATACAGATCGGGTCAACAGTGTTGCTTTTAGCCCAAATGGAGATATAGTCGCTAGTGGAAGTTGGGACCAAACTGTTCGTTTGTGGAGCGTTGAGACCGGCGAGAACATCAGAACTATTACCGGACATACGTCTCTCGTCCGGGCGGTTGCTTTCAGTCCAGATGGGGATATGGTCGCAAGCGGAGACTACGACGCAATGATCCACCTGTGGGATGTTGATACAGGTGACCTCATTAAAACTCTCACCGGACATACCTCCATTATTTATGGACTCACTTTTTCGGATGAGGGTATACTGGCAAGCGCGAGTGAGGATGATACCATTCGCCTGTGGGATGTTGACACCGGTGTGGCCGTTCACACGCTGACCGAACATACGGCTGATGTCTATAGAGTCGCGTTTAGCCCGGATGGGCGCACCCTCGCAAGTGGCGCGTGGGATGCTTCTTTCCGCTTGTGGGATGTTGACACCGGTGAGAACACCGAAACTGTCACAGGGTTCGCGGACGTTGTTCTGAACGTTGCTTTCAGTCCGGAGGGGCGCGTACTCATCGGTCGGAGTTGGGACAGCACCATCCGCTTGTGGAATACCGAGACAGGAGAGCGCGAGCACTTCCTCTTTGGACATACAGACGATGTAGATATTGTTGCTTTTAGTCCCGATGGGCGCACACTTGCTAGTGGCAGTCAGGACGATACCGTCCGGTTGTGGGACGTTGATACCGGTGCACACCTGAAAACGCTCGTCGGGCATAGGGCTTATATCATAAGCGTCGCTTTTAGTCCCGATGGCAGCATGGTAGCAAGCGGAAGCGAGGACGATAACATCCGCTTGTGGGATGTCGCCACCGGAGCGCGGTTGAGAACTCTCAGTGGACATACCACCGGTGTCGAGAGTATCGCTTTCAGTTCCGATGGAAAAATCCTCGCAAGTGGAAGTCGAGATAGTACCATTCGTCTGTGGGATGTTGACACAGGGGAATCTCTACACGTGCTTGAGGGGCATCGCTATCATGTCCTGACCGTTGCTTTCAGTCCTGATGACAAGATCCTCGCGAGCGGAGGATGGGACAGTGTCGTTCGCCTGTGGGATGTTGACACCGGTGAGGAGGTAGAAGCCATTGATAGGGAGTCGTGGGGCGTCGAAAGTGTCGATTTCAGTCCCGATGGGAAGATTCTCGCAATCGGGGCGTGGGACAATACGGTCAGTCTGTGGGATGCCACCACTGCTGAACCATTGAAAACCCTCGTCGGGCATTCTTCTAGCGTTGAGACCGTTGCCTTCAGTTCCGATGGAAAAACCCTTGTCAGTGGGAGTTGGGATGGTACGGTGCTTCTGTGGGATGCAACACTTCCATCGCCGCCCGAGGAACCACCACCTGTCGTCGAGGAGGACCCGCCAGTTGAGGATGTCAACGGAAATGGGGTGGTCAATATCTTGGATTTAGCTCTGGTCGGATTACAGTTGGGACAGACAGGCGAAAATGATGCCGATGTCAATGGGGACGGCGTTGTGGACATTGCTGACTTGGTTCAGGTCGCTGGCGCGATAGGCAATACGACTGCCGCACCTGCTGGACATCCCTTGGCACTGACCAATCTGACCCCCGCCGATGTCGAGGGTTGGCTCACCCAAGCAAAAGGATTGGATCTTACGGATATAAATACCCAAAAGGGAATTCTTTTCCTTGAACAACTCCTTGCATCACTAGTTCCGCAAGAGACAGCACTTTTGCATAACTACCCCAACCCGTTTAACCCGGAGACGTGGATTCCTTATCAACTCGCTAACGATGCCAACGTGACACTTACGGTTTATGATACGAAAGGCACACCGGTGCGCCAACTCGATTTGGGGTATCAGCCCGCAGGGTTCTACACCGGTCGGACGAAGGCCGCCTATTGGGACGGGCGCAACGAAATCGGCGAATCGGTCGCAAGTGGGGTCTATTTTTATCAGCTCCAAGCGGGTGATTATACCGACTTACGACGCATGGTCATTCTTAAATAGTATCAAATGACCCTATGATGGTTGTAACCCTGATGAATAGGGGGTTTCAGCCATCACTGATGAGCGGGTTGA
>JAGWBT010000149.1:13770-16322 GCA_021295755.1 Candidatus Poribacteria bacterium | reverse complement strand
AACCAATGGTGCTAGCTTGCAATTGTCGATAGCGTGAAACGTGAAAACAATTTGCAATATCCTCACCAACTTGCACCAAAGGTGATGAGCATGATTTTTCAATGATAGGGGCGAATCTGCTCCGAACGAAGTGAAAAATTTGTATAGAACGAGGTTGCTATGGATTTTAACCAAAAAGTCAAAGAGATTAACTCTTTATTGGAGCAACACAACACATTTCGTGGGGATTGTCTGAATCTTATCGCTTCCGAAAATGTTCCGAGTCCGTTGGTCGAAGGGCTGCTTGTCGAAGATTTGGATCAGCGTTACGGGAACTACAGCGGGATTGACCTACAGGCACGGGTTTATCAAGGGAATCGGTTCATTGTCCAGATCGAGGAATTGGCGCAGGAACTGGCAAAGCAACTCTTCGGTGCGGCGTATGTCGATCTCCGCCCGCTCTCCGGCAACATCGCGGGCATCGCGACCACTTTTGGGCTAGCACGTCCCGGCGATATTGCGTTGGAGGTGCATAATGGACACCAATATGCAGACAAGTTAGCCTCGTCACCGCTGAAGGTGTCGCTCGAATCTATCCTTATCCCGTGGGACGGCGTTCGGTCTAACATCGACATTGATCAGACGGTCGCGCTCATCGAGAAGCATCGTCCCAAATTGGTGACGATTGGGTCGGGGGTGTTTCTCTTTCCGCAGCCGGTCCGTGAACTGAGGGAAGCGATGAATCGATATAGGCCCGATTCATACCTGATCTATGACGCTGCCCATGTCATGGGGCTGATCGCTGGCGGACGATTTCAGGATCCATTGGAGGAAGGTGCGGATGTACTTATTTCTAGCACGCATAAAACCCTCGCTGGACCGCAAGGGGGCATAATCTTGACGAACGATAGATCGCTTGCGGAACAGATCGGTCCTGCGGTTGCCCCTCTGCTTGAGAGCAACCATCACCTCGGTCGTTTGCCGGCGTTGGCGGGGACATTCTTAGAGTGGCTGGCTTGTGGTGCTGAGCATGCGGATGCAATCATCAGTAATGCAAAGGCGTTGGGGCAGGCGTTACACCAGCGGGGGATCCGTCTCCTCGGGCAGGAACTTGGCTTCACAGAATCGCACACATTGATACCGATTGTTGATGAATTTGGTGAGAGCAAAGCGATGGCAGACCAACTTGAGGCGTGTAATATCATCGCCGGTGGGGCGAGTGTTCCGGCGGAGTTGGGGGAGCACGGCTTACGGATTGGCGTTCAAGAGGTGACTCGGCGTGGTATGACGACGGCGGATGTGCCGGAGGTTGCGGATTGTATCGTCGGTGCGTTGAGGGGGGATGACCTCGAAGGGGTTAAGCGTCGGGCAGCTGCGTTGGGGCGGCGTTTTAATGGGATGCGGTTTACGCTAGAGGAGGTGTGATGAGCAGAGTTGCAATTTTGTAGGTCGAGTTTCCAAACTCGACTGTCGAGATATGAATCTCGACCTACAGTTCAGATGCAAGCATCAACCTATTCAAAATCCAAAGGCGTTGAGATGTGAATCTCGACCTACAGTTCAGATGCAAGCATCGACCTACTCAAAATCCAAATCTGTGACTGTTTGAGGTTCTGTGTGTCCCCAACCCTTCGGGTAGTATCCACCCTCCAACCAATATTGATAACTCGAAAACTGCCACTTCTCTGGTTTTGTAACATAACCATGCTTAACTGGATTGTAATGGATATAATCAAAATGTTGCTCTAAATCCAATTCATCTCGAATAACATGATCCCAGAATCGGTGTTGCCATAAGTGCAACCGTTGAACGATGCTTTTCTCTTTCTTCAAATTTACAGTAAAATTTCGTTGGGCAGAATGCAAAATTTTTGTCACATTCGTCGATATATTGGGTTTTATAAGCAAATGAAAATGATCCGGCAAAAAGGCGTATGCGAGCATCGAAAATGGGTGAATATCTTTAACCGTCTTCAGTGTCCGCACAAAAATATCCATATTCATTTCATTGCCGAAAATTGGCTTGCGTTTATATGTGACAACCGTTAAAAAATAGATGGCATTGGGGACGTAATATCGACGTATATTCATAAGAAAAAGAGTCGAGATGTGAATCTCGACCTACAGGATTCCATTGGGTCAAGGAATTTATGAGAAAGAGTCGAGATGTGAATCTCGACCTACAAGGGTTCAAAGTGTAAGGTATTCATGGTAAGCAGTCAAGTGAAATTCTCAAGGACAGACAAAGAGGATTTTAATACACAATCCCTCTCGAACATAACACGAAGGTAAAATATATTTTGATCGTCAACACAATCAGATTAGTATGATGGAGGAAATCTTTTCATGGCTTCAACGGATAGTAAGATTCGTATCGGAATCTACGGCTGCGGGTCTTGGGCGAATCGGACTCATATCCCGAACCTGCTGAAACTGGAGGGCGTTGAAATTGTCGCTGTCTGCGATAGCAATCCAGAGTCGCTTAAATCAACGGCTGAAGCGTTTAATATCCCCAAAACCTACACCGACGGACACGAGATGGTGGATAACGAAGATATGGACGCGCTTTACTC
>JAGWBT010000149.1:3397-13514 GCA_021295755.1 Candidatus Poribacteria bacterium | reverse complement strand
AAGGATTCTTGGTGGTCTGATATGGACAAATCTGGCGGGCAGGCGTTGGATTGGGGTGTCCACGCAACCGACTACTCACGTTTCGTGACAGGGTTGAACGTTGAGCGAGCGCAAGCGTTCTACTGCCAGCGACCATCGTATCACAACCCGCTGACCTCGTCCTTCAACTACTGTTTCTCCAACGGAGCGACGATGACGTTGACTTTCGTTTCGGCCGCGCCTAGTTTTCGGGCGGAACCGTGGTTTACAATCTTCTACGAAGGCGGACATCTGGCGGTCTACGGCTACGACTCGATCGAAGTCGATGGCGAAACGGTGTATCAAGCGGATGAGTTCGACCCATGGTTTGAGCAGGACCGCGTTTTCATTGAAGCCGTGCGGGCAAACAACCCCAGTCTCTTGCTGAACGACTATCACGATGGGCTTTTCTCCTTAGCCCCGGTACTCGCAGGCTGGGAGTCTGCGCGTCGAAATGGGGAATGTATTGATGTACCGTCATTTATGGAGAAGAAGTAAGAAGAAGCAAAGCATCCGCGAATTAACACGAATCTATGCAAATTAAAAAAGACTAAAGACGGGCAACCACAAGGGTTGCCCCTACAGCCTGCCCAAAGCTTGAAATGTTCGGGCGGGGAGTATGTCAAATGAGCGAATCGGTTTTGTTGCACGGTTTCTTAACACGAGCCAGAATCACACATAAATGAGGCAGCCAAGCATGAGAAAACTGACTGATAATATCTTTTTTGTGGAAGACACATGCAGCGTTTATGGGATTACCATAAATGATAAGACACTTCTGATTGACTGTGGGACATCTCCGACGAAACTTGAGCAACAGGTTGATCAGGTGTTACTCACCCATTTTCATCGGGACACCTGTTCCGCGGCAGCCCACTGGAAAAGGGGTGGTGCACAGATTGTTTTCCCATTTGCGGAGAAGCGTTTCTTTGAGGAGACCGATATCCTCAAGGCGTCCTACGATATCTACGACAACTACACCTCCTACTATCCCTGCTTTGGTCCTTTGGAGGATATTGCGCCGGATCAGTACGCGCACGACTATGAGAGCCTGTCATGGGAGGGGATTCGTTTCGATGTGATTCCGCTGCCGGGGCACACCTTCGGCGCGGTGGGTTATCTTTTCGAGTTAGACGGGAAGCGGATACTCGCCTGCGGGGACCTGATGTCGGGCAGTGGGAAAATTCGGGACTATTTCTGGAGTCAGTGGAACTATATGGACTTCCAGGGGCATATCAATCATCTGGAGAGTCTGAAGACTGCTGCGGAACTTAACGTGGATCTGGTTCTGCCGGGGCACGGCGAACCGTTTGAACCAACGGAGGAGTCGTTTGCCGAATTACAAGCGGCGTTGGGGGAACTGTATGAACTCTTCCATGCCCAACCCTATGAACAGTATCGCCCCGAATTTCGTCAAATCACACAGCATGTATACGAAATTACGAACTCTACTGCCACCACCTATATTGTCCGGGATGATGAGGGACACGGTCTTTTTATCGACTGCGGCTACACCTCCAACGCGCCTATCAGCGCCAATCCGCACCGCTATATTGACCATCTATCGCCTTATCTCGAAACGGAGTTGGGGATCCACACCGTCGAATGGTTTCTGCCGACCCACTACCACGACGACCACCTCGCCGGTTACCCGATGCTGCAAGCGCGTTACGGGACGCGGGTGGTGTCGTCTCCTGAGCTAAAGGACCTCCTAGAACACCCAGAAAATTACGATATGCCTTGTGCGGTGCCGCACGGAATGAAGGTCGATCACGTCGTCGAACGAGGCGAGGCTTTCCGGTGGCGCGGGATTGACTTTTTCGTAGAGCAGCATCCGGGACAAACCTTTTACCATCACCTCATCTGGTTCACGGTGGATGGACAGAAATTCCTTAGCGTGGGGGACAATATCTCTGGGCTTTGCTTCCGAGAAAACAGGGACTTTATCCACTCATTCATCCCCAAGAATCGGACGCCTGTTTCGAGTTATCGCGATATGCCCCAACAGATTCTCAACGCCGATCCAGATTATCTTTTTACCGGACATGGTGGTTGTATTTCATTCGATCGAGCGAAAGCGGAGCGATGGGTTGGTTGGATGGACCGGTGGACGGATCTCTTCACGCATATCCTCGATCAACCGCACCCCAATATGGGAATGGACCCGCATTGGGTGGAGTTTTATCCCTACAAGGTTCGCATCCAGCCGGGAGACACGGTGACGTTCAAGGTCAATATCACCAATCACGAAGCGGAAGCGCGGACGTGCACCCTTCGGTTCCGTTCGGTTGACGGTGTGCAGCTTTCTCCGGGGAGGATAGATCTCCAAGTTGCCGGGGAGGCCAATACCACCTGTCAGGTGGAGGCAACCTTCCCAGAGCGGTTTACCAGCCACGCGCTTCCCATCGTGGCGGATGTCACATGGAATGGGGCACATCTCGGTGAGATTGCTGAAGCTGTTGCTTATTGGTAAAATCGCCCCACAATAGGGCAACCACAAGGGTTGCCCCTACTGGAATGGTTATCAGATCGCACAAGGAGCAGTGGTATGACACCCTCACACATTAATCCAGCGCAACACAAACAACTATTCCTCGACGATCACGCCATAGCAAGCACCTCCAACGTGAGCCGGACGTTGCATCAGCCAGATAAACACGGTCCTATTCTGAAAGCCGATCGTTCGCGTGAGCAGGTGTATGTCCAGAGCGGAAACGCGCCGCAATGGAATTCTGAAAAAGGGATCTGGGAATGGTGGTACGATGCACATTATGCCATTCCACCCGGCGGGATAGCAGGCACAGAAAGCAGTCGTAAGCATTACGCAACATCAACGGACGGGGTTCATTGGGAAACACCTTCACTGGGGCTTTACCAACGGCAGGGATCAAAGGACAATAACATCGCCTACGACTCCAAGCTAGAATTTCTGACCCGTCGAGGCGTCTACAACCCGCCGGAGATTACTGAGAAGCATCTTTATCATGTCATTCGTGATGAACGCGATGATGATCCGCAGCGTCGCTATAAGGGACTGTTCAGCGATACACGCAACATGGGACGATTGCCCGGCGTTTCGCCGGACGGTTTCCGTTGGACCTTACTCAATGTGCCTCCCGTCCCCAGCGAAGACACCTCAAACCTCATCTATGACGAAATTAGTAACCGGTATGTCGCCACTGTGAAACAGCGCACGGTTTGGGGACGGTCTCTTTGGGTTTCAACTAGTGTGGACTTTGTGAACTGGACAGAACCGAAACTGGCTCTGCATACCGACGAAATTGATCGGGAGAATGGTTGTTGAAAACCCTGCATATCTCACACCGCCTGTTCTGGAAGACACGGATTATATCGCTCAACTCTACATGATGCCGCTGATGCCTTATGAGGGCGTGTACATCGGTTTCCCATTACTGTTTAATCCTGCTGGTCCTGACCTCCCGCAGATGAACCATTGCGGTATCAATCAGGTAGAACTGGCGGTGTCTCGCGATCTGTATAACTGGGAGCGTGTAGCAGATAGGGGAGTGTTTATCGGGGTTGAGCCGTGGGACGGGATAAATTACGGCACCACTCAGGTCGCTGTGTGCAGTCGTCCCATCGTGCACGAAGACCGCGAGATACGGATTTATCATAATGCCCACCGCTTTCGCGGTCACCAGAGCATCTATAGCGAAGACTACGCCGAATATTTTAACGATGCGGGTGCGCTGCACTTGTCAATACTGAGGCTTGATGGGTTCGTTTCTCTCGACGCGGAAGAAGAGGGCACGGTTGTCACAGAACGATTCACCCTAAACGGAGGGGATCTGTATGTCAATGCAGATGTCCCAAGTGGAGAACTTCGTGCCGAAATCCTAGATGCGGAGATGATGCAACCGCTGCCGGGTCTATCTGAAGGCGAGAGTCTTCCCCTCAACGGAGATCATTTGCGTGGGAAACTGATGTGGAAAGATTCGCCTCGCTTAGTCAGCGAAAAAGCAGTGCGCCTCCGCTTCATATTGCGGGGTGCGAAGCTGTATGCGTTCTGGCTGGAATGAAGGAAAGGCTCAATTCCCCGCGTTTGACCAATCCGATAGGATAACGGCGGCGGCGTTATGTCCCGGTGCGCCGGTCACCTCACCGCCGGGGTGTGTGCCTGCACCACAGAGGTAGAGATTGGTGATAGGCGTTCGGTAATGCGCCCAACCGCCGAGCGGACGTTGGGCGAGGAATTGGCTCGCAACGATATCGAGGTGACGGATGTTGCCGTCGGTGAGACCGACCCGTCGTTCAAGGTCAATGGGTGTAAACAGTGACCAGTCCACAATAATATCCCGCAGATTCGGTGCGTAGGTAGAGAGCGTATCGATCAACGCTTCACCGACCTCCTGCCGCCGTTCATCCCACGTTCCCTCCCGTAGATGGACGGGGGCGTAAAGCACCCAGATCGACATGACATGGTGTCCCGCCGGTGCCATCGTTGGATCGTATACGGACGGGATCTGCACCTCCATCACGGGCGCCCGTGATGGATCGCCACGTTTGGCATCTTCCCAACTACCCTCATAGTATTCGATGGACGGACAGATCTTGATCTCCGACAGGTAGCGCGGATCGAAGTCTCCGTTGAAGTAGGCGGAGAAGTCGGGGAGGTCGTTGAGCGCGGCGTGAAATTTGAGATAAGCGGCGTTCGTTTTCAACCGCGTTGTGCTTTCCACAAAGTTGGGACTGAGGTGTTCGCGTGGAACGAGTTTGAGGAAGGTGCGTTTGGGATCTGCGTTGGAGACAACGATGCGGCTGCGGATCTCCGTCCCGTCTGCCAGGACGACGCCACAGGCTGTCCCATCTTCAACGATGATATGGTCGATTGTCGCACCGGTTTGTAGGGTTGCACCGCGGGCGCGTGCGGACGCAGCCAACGCCTGTGTGATGCCTCCCATCCCGCCTTTGACGATACCGTTATTTTCGGGTTTGGTGAAGTTGCCGCATTTAATGAAGGTGTAAGCCCACGCGCTCCCCGGTGCATTGAGGTCGCCGGCGTCTTGGGCTTGGGCATACGCCCCCTGCATCGTCTCTGACTCAAAGAACTCGGTCAGCACGTCTTTCACGCTTACGGTGAGCAGGCGGTCAAAAAACATTTCATCGTCGGTGCCGCGCAACCGTTCGGCGATTTCGCTGATTGTGGGCGGTGTTGTCAGAAAGTATGGGTAGATAATGTTTGCTGCTCGCTTCCAAAAATCTAACCATTTCGGAAAGTTTTCTGCATCGTGGCGGGAAAACTGGGCAATCTCTTCTTGGGTGCGTTCCACATCGTCCCAAACGAGTAGGCGTGAGCCATCGGGATACGGCTGGAAGCGCGAAGGGTCAAGATGATAGACCTCAAAGCCGTGCTTCCGCAGCTCCAGTTCTTCGATGACCTTGTTCTGTAACAGATGGCAGATATAGGAACAGGCGGAAAATCGGTAGCCGGGAAATAGTTCCTCGGTCACACATGCCCCACCGAGAAAGTCGCGCCGTTCCAGCAGCAGGACATCTAACCCTGCCTCCGCTAGATACCCGGCGGCAACTAAGCCGTTATGCCCACCGCCGATAATTATGACATCGTGGTCTGGTGTCATTTTTGCTCTCTTTCTGGGTAATCCGATCAACATTTGGGTGTCAAGATGTGAATCTCGACCTACAGGATACTGAAGTAAAATTTATGGCATGGGCAGCGGGATTAATGGGTGCGTCGTGCTAGGAAGTAATCCGCATTCGCACCGAGCTTTTGTAGCAGCGGCGTTGTTATCTCATCCAATTTTGCGATAGTCTCCGGAGATAGGGAAAGCGATGCGACATGCAGATTCTGCTCAAGTTCCGACAGATTGCGGGTGCCGACCAACTCACAAGTGATGCCGGGCTTTGCGATGGTCCAAGCGATTGCGAGCCGAGCCATAGGAACCCCCTCTGCTTCGGCAACCTTTCTGATGCCCTCAACGGCGGCGAACATCTCCTCCTCTGCTCCTTCCTCGCCATGACCCGCCCTTTCCCGATCTCCACGAAACTGCCGAAACCGTGCATGGACAGGTGGAAGTTCCTCCGCTGTCTTATACATGCCGGTCAGGAGTCCTTGCAGCAGCGGCATATACCCCAGAATCCCCATCCCGTTTTTCTGGCATAACGGCAAAATCTCCAACTCAATCGCCCGTGATAGGAGATTGTAGCAGAGCTGGTTCACATCGAGTTGAACGCCGGTGGCGAGGGCTTCGGATAGTTGCTCTACACCAAAGTTGCTGACACCAATCGAGCGGATCTTGCCCTCCTCCCTCAACGCGTTCAAGGTTGCGAACGCATCCTCGACGGAGTGTTCTGTGATGGGCCAATGAACGATATAGATATCGATGTAATCCGTTTGCAGTCGATCGAGGCTGGCTTCGCAATGTTCGCGCAGCACTGTGGGTTCGGTATTGTTCGGACTGATCTTGGTGGCGATCACCGCTTCATCTCGCCGTCCCTTTAACGCTCTACCGACCGCCTCTTCACTCCGCCCTTCATTGTATCCCTCGGCGGTGTCGAAGAAGTTGATGCCGTTGTCGAGTGCGGCGTGTGCCACAGCATCCACATCCTCTTGCGCTTGGGGACCCCAGTAGTCCCCGCCGCCATAAGACCAACCGCCGATCCCCATCACGGAGATTTCAATGCCGGATTTGCCGACTACTCGTTTTTCCATTTGTCGTTTCCTCATTTAGATTGCGGTTATTTCCACACATGTCGCCCCGCTGGGGCTTGAGCACATTTGGATCGCTGGTATTCTATATACATGCCGCCCCGCTGGGGCTAATGAAGGATAAACGTAATTCGTAATACGTAAGAACAAATGGAACGCAGATCTGCGTTCCCTACGAAGAGTCAGGCAAGTCCGAGCGGAACCTTCCGTTTCACGGGAATCCCGATCGAATCGGGACGTGACCGGGGATGCCCGACCTACGGAAATGGGGGCAGGTTACGGCACACGGTGTGCGCCTGCTACCATTGATCCAAGCCCAACAATTTTCGCCCTAGTGGAGACAATTCTGCTGTCTGACCTGTTTGATGCTCCTTCTCGTTTCGGAGTTCCCACGTCGTTATACCGGTGACCTCTATCACCAGTCCCGCTAGGCGATCCCGCCACGCTTTAATGCGATGGTTTCGTGCGTCCTCGTCATATCCCTGCGATGGGAACATGGTGATGTACTGTACCACGCGTGGGTGATGCGCTGTGTTGGAACTGCTGCCGTGGGGCAAGGCACTGTGCCAGATGATGAGATCACCCGCTTTTCCAGGGATCGGTCGCGCTCCGAGGCTTTCCAGATCTTGTTCACGCGGATTCGCCTCGGGCGGTAGATCTTTCAACCATGCCTCCAACTGCCGATGGAATCCCGGCACGCAGGTGAACGCGCCTTGATCGGCTGCGGTGTCTGTCAGGTATAACACACCTTGAACCCAGAACTCGATTGGTGGTTCCAATTGAGTATCCCAGTGAAGTTTGCCGGGGTGTTTCCAATCGGGTAGCTCTGGCGGGTTCATGCTAGCGCGATCAATGCTTACCCACAACTGCTCAGTATCCCAAATCTCCGCAAACGCTTGATGAACACGAGGATACTGTCGGTTGTCCCACAGTGCCTGATGCTGATACATCTCCGTCATGATGGTAGAACGAGGCGGGTCGGGATACCAGCTGTCCGGATCGTCGAGCTGCATCTCCAAAAAATCCCACACAGCTCGCTCGGCAGCTTTGAGGTTTTCGGGTGGAACGGCGCTGCGAACGACAACGTAACCGTTTTCCTCCCAGAATTTTTGGTCTTCTGCCGTTAAAACAGGCATCTTTTTATCCTTCCTGACTCCCTTAGTTGATTATGTTGGGTTTCGATAACGCTCTACCCAACCTACGGGGGCTACTCCACGCCCATCATTTTGGGCAGGCACAAGACCTGCCCCTACATTTAGTCAACTTCTGTAGGGGTTGGGTTTCCCAACCCGCCGGTCAACGGGGTATTCCTCTTCACGTTTCACGCATCACGTTTTATTCGATTGTGGTGGCCTCCAGTTTCTGATGTGCTTTTGCCAAACGCGCTCTACCTCACCGCGAATGGCTTGCACATCTTTCCATCGGTCTGGAAATACTGACAGTGTATAGCCCATCGCTCCCTGCTCTGGACAGACAAACATCTCTCGACCCGGCGTTGCCGCTTGCAGCCAGACTTCGATGAGCCGATCCGCAAACTCAAGCCAGTCCAAGAACTCCGGCGTGAACTCGCCATCGTGACCGAGCGCGGGAATTTGGCAGTGGTGTCCGTTAAAGGGACGGAAGTGAAACTGCTGGGCGAGCTGGATCAGGTCGACCCGTTCTGCCAATCGATCCCAGTATGGCGGCGATAGGTGCTTGATAATAGCGGGGTGTGAGAAATCCCACGTCATCTTTAGAGGGCGTCCCTCCGCCTGCTCAAAGCCTTCTGCGAGGGCGTAAGCCTTCTCCGGCGTCTCGGTACAGGTGTC
Organism: Candidatus Poribacteria bacterium; assembly: GCA_021295755.1. Taxonomy (NCBI): domain Bacteria; phylum Candidatus Poribacteria; species Candidatus Poribacteria bacterium. The sequence goes on along the minus strand of JAGWBT010000149.1, from coordinate 5,000 downwards.
GCGGTGGACCTCAATGGCGACATCCATCTCCAACCTGCCTGCGGTTTCCATGACTTGGCGTGCCCGCGTTAGTGCTTCCTCTGTCGAAGTATCGTGGTCGAGCATCTGCACGTTGACACAGACCGCACCCACTTCTTTGATTTCCCGCAGTTTTGGCTCAACCTCAGCTGCTTGCCCTATATCTACAGTCGCTGCGAACAGCAGTCCGTACCCTTGGACATGCTCGGCGGTGACGACCGGCACCCGACCGAGAAAGCCGTCGAATCCGGCATTTTTTATCTCCTGTAGCTTCCGATCCATAGACCATTCTTCATCCGCGTCGCCATAGTCTGTCAAGGTCCAGAGCGTTGCCATGTGTCGAATCTGCGGTGGGTTGATTGCATTTGCCATATCATTTTCCTCCCAAGTCATAAGTGAAAAGTGACGAAGACCTCCAGCGGCATGTATTAAGGTTTATATGGATCTATGAAACCAGATACATCGCTCTCTGTTTATTCACAATCTACAACGGATTTTTTCGATTGAATTGTAAGTCTCGAAAGGATATACTAAAGCAAATTTTCTGTCAAGAGATAAAGCATTCTGTCGAGATATGAATCTCGACCTACAGACCGAAATCAATCTGATGCGCGTTTAGGCGATGTGGATAGGGAGGCGTAACATAATGCTCACGCAAGAACAGATCAATCACTTTCAAACCTTCGGATTTCTGACTTTTCGGCAGTTGTTCAGTCAGGACGAACTGAAGACCATCAACACGGAGTTTGAAGCGGCAATGACGGAGGCGTTTCGAGATGACCCATTTGATGGCACACGCCGACATTGGCTGATAACGATGGGACCCGATACGCCCTTCCTCGCCTCACTACTAGAGGACCCACGATTCTGCGCTGCGGCAGAACAACTTTACGGCGAAGATGTCTTCGGTATTGCCTCCGACATTAACCGTTACGTCGGGGATACGCGCTGGCATCCCGATACAGGAAGCCTCCATCAGTACGGCGTCAAGTTTGCCTACTACTTGCAACCGGTGACTGCGGAAACTGGTGCGTTGCGGTTGATACCGGGGTCGCACGAGGCGTCCTTTCACGGGGAATTACGGCAAAAGATGGAGGAATTGGAACTCGAAATCCCTGATGTTCCCGCTTACATCTTTGAATCAGAGCCGGGGGACGTGGTTGCTTTCGATGTACGATGCTGGCATGCGAGTTGGGGTGGTGCGGTGGATCGCCGGATGTGCGTCTTGGTTTACTACAACAACCCAAAGACGCCGGAGGAAGCAGAAGTGACTCAAAAACAGATTATTGGCAACGGGGTTGACTACGGCCCGTGGGTTGCCAATGCCGACGGGCATCCGAAGCGCCAACGGTGGATAGAGCGAATGCGAGAGTTGGCACCTGACGCGCTCTAGTCCTATATTCGGATTTAGTGTATTGTCGAGTATGGAAACTCGACCTACAAACTACTTGTGAACAAATTGAGTTCATGGGTTCACTAGTTCATTAATCACGCCAATGAACTCAAGACTTATGCAAAGTTAGCACACGGGGGTAGGATTTTTGATTTTTAACCCCCTACCCCAACCCCCTAAATCCCCCTTGTC
>JAGWBT010000149.1:2046-3275 GCA_021295755.1 Candidatus Poribacteria bacterium | reverse complement strand
TGATTTTTAACCCCCTACCCCAACCCCCTAAATCCCCCTTGTCAGGGGGACTTTGGAAAATCAGTGTATTGTCGAGTATAGAAACTCGACCTACAAACTACTTCTAGAATGAACGCGGATCTGCGTTCACTACCAACTATTCCTCCGAAGGATAAGTAGATTTAGGACAGGCATGATAGTTGAATTTCAGATTTTTTAGCAATCGTAGTATCATCCCTCACGAAGATAGGAGATAGGAAAATGCACGCTATTTGTATTCATGAACATGGCGGACCAGAGGTACTCCGTTATGACGAGGTTTCTACTAGCGAACCCGGTGCGGGTGAAGCACGGGTGCGGATCGAAGCAGCGGGACTAAACTATATCGACGTTTACCACCGCACGGGACTTTATCCGAGTACCAACATGCCTTTTACGCCGGGGATGGAAGGTGCAGGTGTGGTCGAAGCAGTTGGACCCGGTGTCACCGAGGTCGATGTAGGGGACCGTGTGGGTTATGCGATGCACCAAGGTTCCTACACCGAGGCGGCAATCGTGCCGTCTAGGGTGCTTGTCCCTTTACCCGATTCGATTGATACGCAGTCGGCAGCGGCGGCGATGCTGCAAGGTATGACCGCACATTACCTGACCCGCAGCACCTACCCACTCAGTACAGGCGACACGGCATTGGTGCATGCAGCCGCCGGTGGAGTCGGCTTGCTGCTTATTCAGATGGCAAAGACGTTGGGCGCACGTGTATTTGGTACAGTCTCCACACCGGAGAAAGCGCAGCTCGCCACCGAGGCCGGTGCTGATGCGGTAATCCTCTACACACAGACCGACTTTGAAGCCGAAGTTAAACGCCTAACCGATGGGGTTGGGGTGGATGTGGTCTACGACTCGGTCGCCAAGACCACCTTTGACAAGAGTCTCAACTGTCTTCGACCCCGCGGTTATTTGGCTCTGTTCGGGCAGTCGAGTGGGCCTGTGCCGCCGTTCGATCTGAGTCGTCTGTCGAGCGGTTCGTTGTTTGTGACGCGCCCGGGTTTAGGGCATCACGCTGCCGATCGGGAAGAACTGATAGGACGGGCAGGCGATCTCTTTGAATGGATTTCTTCTGGTACATTGAAGCTGCGCATTGACCGGACATTTCCACTCCAAGATGCTGCTGATGCACACCGTGCGTTGGAAGGCAGACAGACAACGGGGAAAGTTCTGTTGATTCCCTAGGATCTGTCGATCTACCTACT
>JAGWBT010000149.1:0-1969 GCA_021295755.1 Candidatus Poribacteria bacterium | reverse complement strand
ACCCCCTAAATCCCCCAACCCCCCTAGCCCCCCTTATCAAGGGGGAAACCGTTATCAGGGGGACTTTGGAAGCTTCGTGGAGGTCGAAGTTATTGGTAAATGTCCACTTATTTCTCTAATTCACCATAATTATCCTACATTGTCCGTTTGGGCACAAAAACCGACTGAACTTTAACAGATAGGAGTACTGATATGGCAGCCGATACATTAAGGTCACTTGAGGGTTTGCAAGACGGGACACTGTCCCCACACCGAATCGCAAAATTACGCAACGATTTTGAGGGTAACTCGGTCTATCGGATGGCGCAGAATGCCGTCTGTAAGATTGCCGTAGATGACATCGCCCTTGACCGTCAGATTGTTACTAACAGCGACTTCACCTTCAGCCATGTGTTAGATGACTGGAGCGTTACAAACCAGAAAAGCAGCGGCAGATGTTGGATGTTCGCTGGACTGAACCTGTTCCGCGTCGGCGCGATGAAAAAGATGAACCTGAAAGAATTTGAGTTCAGTCAAAACTATACCTTTTTCTGGGATAAGCTCGAACGTTCCAACTATTTTCTGCAGCGGATGATTGAGATGGTAGACCGTCCTGTAGATGATCGGTGCGTTGCGTGGTTACTTGAAAGCCCACTGGAAGATGGCGGACAGTGGAATATGTTCGTCAATCTAATCAAGAAACATGGCTTGGTTCCCCAAGCGTTTATGCCAGAGACGCAAAGTTCTTCGAGCTCAAACAAGATGAACCGCATTCTGCTGAATAAGCTGCGCGAGGGCGCCAAGACGCTTCGTGATATGGCATCAAAAGATGCGAGTTTTGATGAACTGTTAGATGCCAAAGATGAGATTATCACGGTTATCCACCGCATCCTCTCTATCCATCTCGGTACGCCGCCCACCCAATTCGATTGGCAGTGGAACGACGCGGACAAAGACTTTCACCGTGACGGGGAGATGACGCCACAACAGTTTGCAGAGAAATATATCACCGTCCCGGTCGATGATTACGTTTGCCTTGTCCACGACCCACGTCCAACAAGTCCGATCGGCAAAACCTTCACGGTTGAATGCCTCGGCAATGTCGAGGGCGGTGCGATTGTCAAATACCTGAATATCGACATCGACCTCATGAAACAGATAGCGATGAAGACTATTATGGATGGAGAGCCGGTCTGGATGGGGTGTGATGTTGGGAAGATGATGCAAACCGATCTCGGTCTCTGGGATGCGAAACTGTTTGACTACGAAGGTGTCTACGACACCCCATTCACCCTTGATAAGGCAGGGCGGCTCCAGTACCACCAGACTCTGATGACCCATGCGATGCTATTCACGGGTGTGGATGTGGTACAGGAGAACGGCAGAGAGATTCCGCGTCGTTGGCGGGTTGAAAACAGTTGGGGCGCAGATAGTGGGCGCAAGGGGTTCTACCTGATGAACGACAACTGGTTTGACCAGTATATGTTTGAGATTGCTGCGCGAAAAGAGTATCTACCTGACGAACTGCAAGATGCGCTCGAAACGGAACCGATTGCTCTACCCGCATGGGATCCAATGGGTGCGTTGGCGAGGGAAACGTCCGTGTAGGTCGGGATTCAAATCTCGACACTGTGTTGGTTCATTGGTTCATTGGTTCGTGTGTAAGAAAGACCGTCGATTTTGGAAAATCGACCTACAGAAGGTAATTCTTGAACAGAACTAGGTAAGGTTAACAGGAGGGATAAAATGGCATTTAGTGAAAGTTGGTCGGTGCTGGAACCCGACCTAGAGACCGTCTTTGACCATGAGGCAGACCCGCTCCAAGCCCTTGCGGACGCCCGTATCCCGGGTATTGCCCTGCGCGGCGCCTATAATCCAGACCACTGTAGTGGACTCATGCAGCGATTCATTGATTGGGGTATGACGCGTGATCCAGACGATGCCACTCCAGCGGAGAATTTGCCGAGCCGAATTGATATCGGTTCGAGTC
>JAGWBT010000148.1:26394-39614 GCA_021295755.1 Candidatus Poribacteria bacterium | reverse complement strand
TTCATAGGTTTGTAGTAGCGCAATTTATTGCGCGTTCAAACGGGCGATGAATCGCCCGACTACCAACCAGAAACCGGGGGACCTAAAGCGTTGTGGTATCATATTATCGACATAACGCTTGAAATAAACAGGGCGTCTTTAATCCGTGTAATCCCTGAATCCGTGACAATCCGCGATTCAGAAAACGAAGAAATCACCATTGTGAAGTAAGTCATCCAACCATGCAATTAGACAGCAAACTAATGATTTCCAGTTTCAACTTTTTGATGTATAGTTGTGTATAATATATGGACACCGTCGTATGGATATCGGATTTATATGGGATGAAGACAAATATCAAGAAGTGCAAAGCAAGCATGGTGTCCAGTTTTACGAGGTGGTCTCTGCATTTGATGATCCAAACGGATACGAAACCCCCGATTCCACCGTACATGAAGACCGGTGGGTATTGGTAGGGATGACCGCCAGTGGTCGAGTATTGGCAATTGTTTTTTCTGATGAAGATGTGCCAATCTACCGTTTAATTACTGCATTTGATGCGGAAGGGAAATTGCTCGATGAATACTACAAAAGAAGAAATGGAATTTGATTATCAAACGTATATGAAAGACTACGTGCCGGATCCAGACAAAATTCATTGGGGACTAGAGGCACGTCAAAAACGACGCGAAGCAGCAATCCATAACAATCGCGGTCTTACTTACGAAGAAAAAGGAGATTCTGACCGTGCCGTTGAAGCTTTGACCAAGGCAATAGAACTGAATCCCCATTATGCCTACGCCTATAACAATCGCGGTGTCGCTTACCGCAATAAAGGAGATTATGACCGCGCCATCGAAGATTTGGACAAAGCAATAGACCTGAAACCCCATTATGCCAATGCCTATTTCAATCGTGGCAATGTTTACAGAAAAAGGGACGATTTTGATCGCGCTATTGCAGACTATACCAAAGCGATAGAATTCAAGCCTAATAATGCTATAGCTCATTACTATCGTGGGTTGGTTTATATGGTCAAAAGCGAGATTGGGCGTGCCATTGAGGATTTCACCAAAGCAATAGACCTGAAACCTGATTATACCGAACCCTATCGCCATCGTGGGTTGGCTTATGTCATCAAAGCAGATTTTGACCATGCGATTGAAGATCTGGGCAAAGTAATAGACCTGAAACCCGATTTTGCTGGTGCTTGGTTCCATCGTGGTATGACTTACTACTGGAAAGGGGAGATGGAGCGTGCTATTGCGGACTATACCAAGGCGATAGAACTCCAATCTAATTTTGCTGAAGTTTATTGCAGCCGTGGTGAGGCGTGGTTACAGCTGAGAGAATGGGAAAAAGCCAAATTAGACCTGACTAGTGCCAGAGATATGGGGGTGGATATTATTACTTCATTTCATAATGACTACGAAGGCGTTGCGGACTTTGAGCGAGGAAATGAGGTTAAGATCCCGGCAGATCTTGCTGAAATGCTGACACCCCAGGGAGGCACCATAGGAGAAAAGGCAGAGCAGGAAGCCACCCATGAATCAGCAAGTGATTTTGAAATCGTCTTAGACGAAATAGTAAGAAAATACAATCGAGCATGGAAAACGCTGGCGAAACCTTGAGATATTTGACAATTGTGGAAATTCTGAGAGTTGCTGAGAAGCATGTAGGTAGCTATCAGTTGTTAAACGAAAATCAGTTACACTATTTGGTTGAAATAGTTAGCGCGAAATTGGGTGATACAGAACTGTTTCCGACTTTGCCCCAAAAAGCTGCTGTATATGCCCATCACATTATTACTGGACACCTGTTTTCCGATGGGAATAAACGTATCGGTCTGACCTGCGCGCTTGCATTTTTAGTTTTGAATGGCTGTTCCCTTCATCGGGACATTGATGATTTGATTATTGATCTTGGCTTTAACATTGCGGATGGGACGATAACCGATCTTGACATAATCGCCGAGCATTTACAATCATGGATTCAGCGATAGACGGATGAATCAGTGATATTTACATATCCATCTAATTGAAGGCAGAAATTGTACAGGATAGCAAGCTCAATCACGACTAGGGCAGATAACACAGATTGCGCCGATGTTTTTAATCCGTGTAATCCTTTAATCCGCGATAATCCGCGATTCAGACAGAGATACAAGTTGTGCGCATGGTCAGAAAATAAGTTATAATAGACGAAGCTATGAATCTATCCCAATGCACCGAAACGGAGGCTATTTGATTGATGACTACACGATTCAAAATCTATTTACTACTGACAAGGCTCGATTTGCAGAGTCCCTATATTACACGGAGATTTATCCTTGCTATCTGTTTTGTTATGTGTATGACGGCTTGTGGAGGGGCAAAAGATTTGCCCCTCCATACCGACAAGGTGGAGTGGGGTTATGCAGCGGAGAATGGACCGGACGTTTGGGGGCAGCTTAATCCGGAATACAGTCTTTGCGCCGAAGGGATGCACCAATCACCGATCGACCTTGTGAACCCGATGCCAACCAAACTTCCGACTATCTTTTATGAGTACTACCCCGCAACGGGTGTGGACATCCACCATAATGGACATACGATTGAAGTGGCGTATCCTGAAGGCAGCAGAATCCATATTGATGGCACTCACTATCAACTGCTCCAATTCCATTTCCACGCGCCTAGTGAACATACGGTAGCGGGTAAACCGTTTGACATGGAAATGCACCTCGTTCACAAAAGTGAAGAGGGCAATTTAGCAGTCGTTGGTCTGTTAATCGAGAACGGTCGTCACCACCCTGCGTTTGATCCAGTCTGGGCATATTTACCGTCCACCCCGCTCGAAACACAGCGTATTGAGAATGTCATAATTGATCTCGCTTTGATGTTGTCGCCAAATAAACAGATAACCGATGAGGCGGTGAAGACTTTTCCCAGCACCTACCGCTACAACGGTTCACTGACGACCCCGCCTTGTTCAGAAGGAGTCAAATGGATTGTGCTAACAACGCCCGTTGAGATGTCTGAATCGCAAATTGCGGCATTTAAAGCGATTATCCATGGCAACAACCGGCCGGTACAGCCATTGAATGGGCGTGAACTGCTCCTAGATGCCCCAGGAGTGCCCTAAATTATAAGTCCCCCTGATAAGGGGGATTTAGGGGGTTAAAAATAAAAAAATCTCGCGCCGCGTGCTAAATTTGCGCAAGTCCTGTTAATTCTAAAATCTACCATATTTTTAGAATCCACCATAAAAGCTATCTCCGAATTGGAAAAGGTACATACAGCTCAACCGTTAAATTATTTGCGAGCCTATCGGCTAGAAGTGGGATTATTGCTTAACTTCGGCTCAAAAAGTATGACATTCAAAAGATTGATCCTCTCACCCCCGAATCGTCGTTGACGCAGATAACGCCTTTAATCCGTGCGATTCAGACAATGAAGAAATCACCATTGTAGTGGAAAAATCATAAGCATGAAAAATCAACCCAATCCCCAAAACGACCTAAACGCGATTTTGGAAGTCCTTCGTGAGATAGCAGAAAAATCAGATAGCGGCAACTACATCTACCGCGGCGAACCTGAAGATTATGACAGAGTGTCGTCAAGCCTTTGGCGTGAATGCAAGAGAAAAATGGAGACGGAGGACTTTGATATACAGGCTATCGAAGAGCCAATACTGGACTCGGCTAAAAACTATACCTCTGAACAAGAGGAGATTGAAATCTGGGCGGAACTCCAACACTATGGGGGGCACACCAATCTGATAGACTTTACCACCGACAGCCATATAGCCCTCTTCTTCGCCTGCGATCGCTTCTTTGACAAACCCGGCAGGATTATTTTTTTGGGAGAGGAAGCGCAGGACGAGAATCGAGTTGAGAAAAAAACTCAAAATCCACGAAATCGCATCATAGCCCAGAAGAGTGTGTTCATCCGACCACCCACGGGAGTTGTTGAACCAGACGATGTAATCACTATCCCAGCACGTCTCAAACAACCGATATTAGGCTACTTGGACAAACATCACGGTATATCTACAGAAACCATCTACAACGACCTCCATGGGTTTATTAGAAACCAAGACGTGCACCAGATTGCCTCTATAGCGTTTTATGTCGGGTCAATCCAGCAACACACAGGAGACGCGGAGAATGCAGACACAAGCGAAACTTGAACATTACGATAAGGCAATTGAGCACTATAGCACAGCAATAGCATTGCAACCCAATTTTGTCATCGCCTACAACAATCGTGGCATTGCTTACGCTGATAAAGGCGAGCATGACCTTGCCATTGAAGACTTTAACACGGCAATCAAGTTGAAACCGGACTATGCTATCGCCTACAATAATCGTGGAACGGTTTACCGGATCATAGGCGAGTATGACCGTGCGATTGAAGACTGTAATAAGGCGATAGAACTCGATCCCGGTTATGCTGAACCTTATAGCAATCGTGGTGCGGCCTATCGGGAAAAAGGCGAGATTGGTCGCGCTATCGCAGACTATGACAAGGCGATAGACCTGAAACCTGATTTCGTCGAGGCACATTACAATCGTGGGATTGCTTATATTAAAAAAGGCAATTTTGACCGTGCCATCGTAGGCAATACTAAGGCGATAGAACTGAAACGTGACCTCGTTGAAGCGTATACCAATCGTGGAGTTGCTTACGCGAACAAAGGCAATTATAACCGTGCCATCGAAGATTATACCCGAGCGGTAGACCTGAACCCTGACCTTGCCGAAGCCTATTACAATCGCGGTGAAGCACGGTTACACTTGGGAGAATGGGAAAGAGCCAAAGTAGACCTGACAACTGCCAAAGACATAGGGAGGGATATTATCGCTTCATTTCATAACACCTATGAAAGCATTGCGGACTTTGAGCGGCGAAATGGGATGAAGTTACCAGAAGACCTCGCCGAAATGCTAACACCTGAGCAATAAGCATCACCACCGACGTTTTTTAATCCGTGTAATCCCTAAATCCGTGATAATCAGCGATTCAGACAATAAGCGGATTGTGATTGTAGAGGTGTATCGGGGCAGGGATGCCCCTCCCACGTCCAGCGGCGTAGATAGCGCACTTCTTAAATCCGTGCAATCCTTTAATCCGCGATAATCCGCGATTCAGACAAAGTAAAAACTTACGCACATGGTCAAAAAATAGGTTATAATAACCCAAGTTGCTAGGGCATATTGACACTTATGTGGAATCTTGCTCATAAATCGATACGAATATGGCAGGTCAGCAAACCTGAGTCGAAATTAATACGGCATCAGCAAACTTAGTCAATACTATATGGCAGGTCAACAAGCCTTTCAAGGCAACCGGTTTAGCATAGCACACATCTGTAAAACCGCTCAAGTATAGTAGCCATCGGGGTTCTTGACACACCCGCCAATTATGAATACCCGTCTAGGTCATTGAAAATATTTTTTTTACCTGTCAGTGCCCTGCCAAACCTGTGAATCGTCCGGGATGGGGTGTAAATAGCCATATCGAAACAGATCGATGAAGCAAAAATTCTCCAAGTTACAAATCCGATCACAGTTGACGCAGATAACGTCTTTAATCCGTGTAATCCCTAAATCCGTGATAATCCGCGATTCAGACAATGCAGAAAGGAGACGGCTCGGTGAGTCGGACAAAAGACCTGGACCTTGATTATCAAGCGTATCTGAAGGAAAACGCGTCAGATCCAGACAAAATCCACCGGGGACCAGAGGCACGCCAAAAACGACGTGAAGCCGTCCTCCATAACAATCGTGGGGTGGCTTACGCGAACAAAGGCGATTATGACCTTGCAGTTGAAGCATTTACCAATGCGATAGCGCTGAATCCGAACCTTGCTATGGCGTATAGCAATCGTGGCGGTGCTTACCGCGACAAAGGGAACTACGACCGCGCCATCGAAGATTGTACCAGAGCGATAGAGTTAAACCCTGACCTCGCCATGGCGTATAACAATCGTGGCGGCGCTTACGAGCGCAAAGGGGACTATGGCCGCGCCATCGCGGACTATACCAAAGCGATAACGTTCAAACCCGATCTTGCAGAGGCTTACGGGAATCGTGGCGGTGCTTACGCGAACATAGGGAATTATGACCGTGCCATCATAGACTATACCAATGCGATAACCCTAAATTCCAATGTTGCCCAATCCTATAACAATCGCGGGGTGGCTCACTATAAAAAAAGGGATGACGACCGCGCCATCGCGGACTATACCAAAGCGATAGAACGCAAGCCCGATTTTGCGGAAGCCTATTACAATCGCGCCGAAGCGTGGTTACATCTCGGAGAATGGGAGAACGCCAAATCAAATCTAACCGTTGCCGTAACGATGGGATTAAATATCATTCAAGGGTTTCGTAACGAATACGCAAGCGTTTCGGACTTTGAGCAGCGAAATGGCGTGAAGCTACCGGCAGACCTCGCCGCTATGTTGACATTCCCGCAATAGGTCTCACCGCCGACGGAGCTTTTGAATCCGTGTAATCCCTTAATCCGTGCCAATCCGCGATTCAGACAACTTAGTCAGGGAAGCCCCAATGCCCCAACCCTTTATTGTTGACCTCCAGATACAAGTCGGTTATACTAGGGAGATTCAATATCCGAAAAGTGCAAGTGAAAGAAAATGATGACAAAGGGTAAGCCTATGGGCTTATTGGCTTTTACATTTCACGTTTCACAACCCTGTTCCAGAAGTCCGAGAATCGGAGTCCACTATATGAAACTAGGTGCTATACAGATCCATCGAGGATTCATGCTTCACGGCTTATCCCTCGGACTTTTGCTGTTGGTCAGCCTTTTGATACTTGTTCCGGGCGAATTGATTCCCATTCAAGGACAAACCCCTGAGCAGGTCAGTTATTACAAGCAGATCCGCCCGATCCTGCAACGAAGTTGTCAGGGCTGCCATCAACCGGCTGAACCGAACGGCGGTCTCGTCGTCACATCTTACGAAGCGTTCCAAGAAGGCGGGATGGGAGGTGCCTCTTTTATCCCCGGCAACCCCGAAGAAAGCATGATCATGGAGTACATATCGGGCGAAGACCCGCTTATGCCTCAAGAGGGTGAACCGCTAACAGCAGAGGAGGTTGAGCTGTTCAGCCGTTGGATCGCTGAATCCGCACTTGACGATACACCCGCCTCCGTCGACGATACAATCAGCCCCAATCAGCCACCAGTTTATACAGTACCTCCCGTTATCTCTGCATTGGCGTATTCGCCGGACGGAGAAACGCTAGCGGTCTCCGGATACCGGGAGATCTTGTTGCACAAATCCGATGGCTCAGAGCTAATCGGTCGGCTCGTTGGAGAAGCGCACCGAATCGAATCCATCGCATATACTTCAGATGGAAAGATCCTCGGCGCTGTCGGTGGAACCCCCGCCCAATTTGGTGAGGTGCAGTTGTGGGACACAAGCACCAATACCCTGATCCGATCGGTGCGACCAGTCTACGATACGTTGTACGGGATGTCATTTGCCCCGGATGGAGAACTCATGGCTTTTGGGTGTTCAGATAAAACCGTGCGCGTGCTTTCTGTCGCTGATGGGAAAGAGACACTTAAATTTGATAATCATAGCGATTGGGTTTTCGGCACCTTATTCTCTGTAGACGGGACGCACTTTGTGAGTGGTAGTCGAGACGGTGCCTTAAAGTTGGTCAATCTGAATAACGGTGCTTTCGTTGATGACATCAACGCCAGCAACAAGGGCTACGGGGGAATCAGTTGCATTAGTCGTCACCCCCAAGCAGACATGGTTTTAAGTGCGGGGGAGGATAGGGTCCCACGACTTTACCGTATCTTTCGGGAAACCCAAAGGGATAAAGGCAATACAGACTTTAACCTCATTCGAGAATTTGAGGCACACCCCGGACCGATTCATGCGGTCGGCTTTAACCAAGACGGCACAAAAATCGCTGTTGGCGACGTGAGCGGCACAGCGCGGATTTACGACGTGGAAGATGAAGAGCAGTTGGTAACGCTACAGGGAAACGACGCCGCTATTTTCGCCCTCGCGTTTCATCCCAACGGTCAGCAGATCGCGACAGGCGGCTTTGACGGAACTGTCCGGATCTTCAATACTACCTCTGGCGAGTTAGTCAAGGCGTTTGTGCCTGTTCCGATCAGCCCCAAGGCAAAAGAGGAATTTGTGCTGGATGTGACCGGTATGAGCTGTGGGGCATGTGTCGCCAAAGTGCAGAGCGCGCTTATCCATGTTTCTGGAGTTATCGGTGCTGAAGTTTCTCTTGAAACAAAGAGGGCGGTTATTAACGTTGAAAAAGGTAAAATCACCAGAGCCGACCTGATCGCCGTTGTTAAAGAAACCGGCTTCAGTGCAGCACCTAATTATTAACCAGTGGTGCTAGTTTGCAGCTGTTGATAACCTGAAACGTGATGCCCCGATAAATCGGGACAGGTTATGAAATGCCGTTCTCCTGATAATCAGGAACGAGTTAGGACGTGAAAATCATTGTTCCATCGCTTCACTTAGCCCCAGAGGGGCGACATGTCTATAGTACATAGATAAACAAATACCCGAAAGCCCCAGCGGGGCGACCTGTGTACCCGAAGGGTGAAATGTAACAAGAATGAATGAACTAATGAACAATGTAGAAACTTTCTCACTAATAGGGCGTGTTGCCATTTGAAAATTGAGCCAATTTTGATGGGCTTCGGACGCATTACCCCAGTGATTTAAGACAAATGGAACGGAAATCTCTGTTCCCTACGAAATATGCGCGCTTCTATGTGCCGGTGAGAACCATCGTAGGGAACAACGATCGTTGTTCACTACAACCGCTGTAAAATGTCAACAGAGCCTAGCACTCAATCAGATAAGTTTTGGGATTATTATATATGTTACCGTTTGCTTTCAACCATTATACCGAAGCATAATTTGCCTGACAGAGTACTAGTACATTGTCAGATAAATGTTAAGTAAGTAGGTCGAGATTCACATCTCGACAAAATACCCGGCATGTTACGCAATACATGAGCCAAAAGCAGATAGTCTTTGTACCCCGATCTGTTAGATTGTGATCCGAACCCGCAAACTATGGTGAATTCTAAAAATAAATAGACACTTTCGCTCCCCGTGTATGGTAGGCGCTGTTTCTAACTGCGCCGTTTCAACCCACACACCTATGTGATAGATTAGGAAACCGCACCTACCGGGCATGGGAAAAATATAGCATTACCGAATTATTTTTTGAAACCTCATTTATAGTGGATTCTAAAGATAAATAGACATTTACCAATAACTCCGACCGTCTCGAAGTTTTCCAAGGGGGGCTAGGGGGGTTGGGGGATTTAGGGGGTTGGCTGTGAATTGGGAGTGTCTAAGTAATTCTAAAATTTACCATGTTATATATGTTATCGTTTGCTTTCAATCAATATACACAAGCCTAATTTGCCTGACAGTGTACTAGCACCAAAGGCTATTAGGTGCTGTTGACATTTGACAGATTGCCCCTTACACCGTAGGCGGGGCATCTTGCCCCGCCGTAGCCTCGACCGGGAGATCGAGACTACAGGAGAATTACATGACCCTAGCTTTTGAATTCTAAGTGATGAATTAGGAAACCCACACAGTGCGCGGGTTTCAAGGAGGTAATTGATGGGAAAATCTAGGTATCACTACTTTGTAGCTGCTTTCCTCGCCGGGGCATTTGCCTGTTTCACTTGGGCTGCTTCCAATTGGAGCTTGGGACTGGCGCAGGCAGAGAGTCCGCAAGAGATAACAATTCCGAAAATAACTGCGCTAAAACTTCAGCCAGATTCGCTTGTGCTGGTGCACAAGCGTGATGTCCGCCGTGTGCTTGTATCAGGTCGAACGGAAGAAGGATATTGGATCGACGTTTCCAGAGCAGCAAGTTTCACACCCACTTCCTCAACCGTACAAATTGACAGTGAGGGATACCTACATCCAATCGAGGTTGGAACGACAAAAGTTACTGTCTCGGTCAGCGGAAAAAGCGTAGACTTGCCCGTTACCGTCCGCAGCGTTGATGAACCGCCAATTAGCTTCGTGCGCGATGTTATGCCAACCATCAGCAAGATCGGCTGTAACGCGGGCATCTGCCACGGTGCCGCCAAAGGCAAAAATGGGTTCAAACTTTCGTTGCGTGGCTATGACATGGATTTTGATTATCAGGCACTGATTCACGATATTTCAGGACGTCGTTTCAATCGCGCCTTTCCTGAGCAGAGCTTGATGTTACGCAAACCAACGGCAGATGTCCCTCATAAAGGCGGGCAGGTCATCAAGCCCGATTCACGCAATTATCAGTTATTCCATCAGTGGATCGCTGAGGGGGTCGTTTCGGATAGCAAATCGACGCAGCGGGTCGAACAGTTAGAGGTTTTCCCCAAATCCGTGGAAATTGCGATGCCGGGTATGACACAACAGATGCTTGTGATTGCCCACTACCCCGACGGGGAGGCACGCGATGTGACCCGTGATGCAATTTATACAAGCAGCGCTACTGAAGTTGCAACCGTGACGGACGATGGATTTGTAACCGCCGTGCGGCGCGGCGAAACCGCTATCCTCACCCGCTACGAAGGGGCTTATGGCACCAATGCCCTTATTGTTATGGGCGATCGATCCGGGTTCCAGTGGGTCGAAACCCCTGAATATAACGAGATTGACACGCTGGTTCATAACAAACTGAAACGTCTCAAGATTTTGCCTTCCGAACTCTGTACCGATGAAGAGTTTATTCGGCGGGTTTATCTGGATCTCATCGGTCTTCCTCCCACCCCCGCTCAATTTCGTGCGTTTCTATCCGATACAACAGCATCGAAAGCGAAACGTGAAAAACTGATCGATGCCCTGTTGGATAGCCCCGAATTCGTTCAGAACTGGACGCATAAGTGGGCAGACCTCTTGCAGTGCAATCGGCAGTTCCTCGGTGAGAAGGGGGCGTGGTTATTCCGAACGTGGATCCAGAATTCCATCGCTCAGAACAAACCGTATGACCAATTTGTTCGTGAACTCCTGACGGCATCGGGGAGCACCTATAAAAACCCCGCTGCGAACTACTACCGCGTTTCCCGCGAGTATCAGCCCGCTGTGGAAAACACGACCCAACTCTTCTTAGGGGTCCGCTTCCAGTGTAATGTGTGTCATGACCATCCCTTTGAAAAGTGGACGCAAAACCAATTCTATGAACTCGCCGCTTATTTCGGCAAAGTTGGGGTCAAGCCCGGGCAACTTCCAGATGAGGAAATCGTCTACACCAAGTACACCGGTGGCGAAGTTACCCATCCCAAGACAGCAGATGTCGTCATGGCATCGGTGCCGTATGGCGAAGCCGATGAAGTTGGATCTGGGATAGACCCCACCCAACCCGCGGATCCGCGCATAGCCCTTGCAAAATGGTTGACGGCACCGGAAAATCCACTGTTCGCCCGATCTGGTGCGAATCGCTTCTGGAGTTACTTCATGGGACGCGGTATCATCGAGCCGGTGGACGATGTCCGAACCAGTAACCCACCCAGCAATCCCGAATTGCTTGATGCGCTCACCGATGATTTCATCAAGAGTGGCTTCGACGTGAAACACCTGATGCGAAAAATCACCCGGTCACGAACATACCAGCAGAGTATCAAGACGAATCGCTGGAATGCGGACGATACAATCAACTTCTCGCACGCCGTACCGAGGCGGCTGACTGCCGAGCAGTTATTAGACGCCATCAGTGTGGCGACAGGCAGCCCGGCAAAGTTTGAGGAGGTTCCCAGCGGATTCCGCGCTGACGATGGCTTTCTGAAGTTGTTCGGTCGCCCTGAACGTGAGTCCTCCTGTGAATGCGAGCGTACCACCGAAGTCAGCCTCGCCCATGCGATGAATCTCATTAATGGACCCACCGTTGCGGATGCGGTCATCGCCCCCGATGGACGAATCGTACAATTGATGAAAGATGCGGCTGATGATCGGGCAGTGGTTGAGGAGATCTACCTAGCTGCGCTTTCTCGGAGGCCGCGTGCGGATGAATACAGAACAGCCCTCAATCATCTTTCCCACGTTGAGTCAAAGACTGAAGGGGCGCAGGATCTTTTATGGGCTTTGATTAACAGTCCGGCGTTTCTATTTAATCGGTAGTTCGATGGTGTCCTATCACGATGTAATAGCTTATACCGAAATGAATCCGCGTATGTGCGAATCGCAATACGCATCATGTTTTACGTTTCACGCATCACGTTCCACGGAAGGAGATCACAAGGATGTTCTCATTTTCTAGTGAACCGGGCCAATTATGTGATGGAGTCACCCGGCGAGAGTTTCTTCGCGTTGGCGGTGCAGCGATGCTCGGTTTGAGTTTGCCAAAAATTTTGGCACTCCAAGCCAATGCCGATACCGCGCTCGATCCATCCGAGCCACTCAACGGATTTGGAAATGCCAAGTCAGTTATTTTGTTGTTCCTTCAGGGCGGGCCCAGCCATATTGACATCTGGGATCCCAAGCCCGATGCCCCTTCCAACGTTCGAGGGGAATTCAAACCGATCCGGACCAACGTCTCCGGTATCTGGCTTTCCGAAACAATGCCGCTGCTAGCCAAGCAGATGGACAAAGCCACTCTCATCCGCTCAGTGAGTTACACACCCGCCGGACTCTTCAATCACACGGCGGCAATGTATCAAATGGTCACCGGCGAAACACCCGACAAGGTCAAGCCCTCAGGGCAACTTGATCCGCCTGCGCCGTATGACCACCCCAATGTCGCCTCGCATGTATCGAAGTTTCTCCCGCCCGATGTGCCCATGCTCGCTTCGGTCCAACTTCCAAGGCCCATGCAGGAAAGCAACATCATCGGCAAGGGTGGCAACGCCGGATTCTTGGGCAGGGCGTATGATCCTTATTTCCTGTTCCAAGATCCCAACGAAGAGATTAAACTCGATGATCTGAAACTGCGTCCGGAAGTGCCCCCCGTCCGTTTGGAGCAACGCAAAAACCTCCTTGAGACGATCAACGCAGGGATGCCAGAAATGGAGAAAGTTGCAGAGACCTATGCCCTGAACGAATATTATGACAAGGCGTATGATCTCATCCTTTCACAACGCGCACGGAATGCCTTTGATCTGACGCAAGAGCCCGACGCGATGCGTGACCGGTATGGTCAGCATACCTTTGGTCAGAGCGTCCTACTTGCCCGCCGTCTCATCGAAGCCGGAACCCGCTTCGTTCAGGTGAATTGGCCCTCAGTCGCCAACGGCGATCCGTTC
>JAGWBT010000148.1:8817-26273 GCA_021295755.1 Candidatus Poribacteria bacterium | reverse complement strand
GAGTTCGGCAGATCGCCAAAACTGGGTGTCAGCACCTCTGGAAATAGCAACGCGCCAGATGGTCGGGATCATTGGCCCTACTGTTACACAGGCTTGATTGCCGGCGCAGGGGTTCGCGGTGGACAGGTCTACGGGAAATCTGACGCAACGGGTTCGACGCCCCTCGAAGACCCGGTCCACCCGACAGACATCCTCGCAACCGTTTACCACACCTTGGGTATCGATCCGCACACCGAAGTGATGAATCACTTAGATCAGCCGAGGGAACTGGTTAAAGGCAATCCGGTTCTGGGGTTATTCTAACGCAACAATCACAAAGCCTGTCCTTGAATGCTTCACCGCATTTGAGGACAGGTGTTGGCCTCCCGACTAGGGCTATTTATGGTGAAGTCTAAAAATATGGTGAATTCTATAAATAAGTGAACATTTACTAATTCCCCCCTGATAAGGGGGGCTAGGGGGGTTAAGTGCTCATCTGTAATGTCCAAGTAATTCTAAAATCTACTATAAATAGACACTTTCGCTCCCCGTGTATGGTAGGCGCTGTTTCCAACTGCGCCGATGCAGTGCCCAAGTAATTCTAAAATCTACCATAAATGCCCCAAATCCCGACCATTAGAGCTGGCAGCATACTCTACGGATCGATGTATCCTTGAATCCTTGAGAATAGGAGGTTGCAAAGGCGATTGTCATGTCCTGTTATCGCTATGAAAAAGTATACTTCTGGCTAGCCCAGCGATATAAGCCCTGCACTATTTTTCTCCTGTTATTGCTTTTCATATCTCCCCGTTTGATCCAAGCCCAAACCGTCCCCGAACCGACCTCAATTCCTGAACTGACCTCAATCTCCCCACAAGGCGGGCAACGCGGGACAGATGTCGAGATTATCTTGAATGGAAAAAATGTCAGCAAGGCAACCGCGCTAATATTCAGCGGAGAGGGGGTTTCTGGGGAGATTGGAGAGAAGACTGGTGAGGCGGCTGTATTCTTTAGTGGGGAGGGTGTATCCGGTCACATCCCTAACGATAGCTTTTTGGTCGCCCACGTAACCATCGCCCCGAATGCTGCTTTAGGGATGCGCGAGATACGGCTTGCGACTCCCAAAGGGGTTTCTAACGCTCAACCCTTTGTTGTCGGCGATCTACCCGAAGTCGGGGAAACAGAGCCGAATTCAGGACCCAGCGAGGCAAACTGGGTCAACTTACCTACCACCATCAGCGGTGTCATTGACTCGGTCGATGATCAAGACTTCTTCCGTTTCAACGCCACGGCAGAGCAACGCCTGATCTGCGACGTTACCGCTTCTCGGATGGGATCGCTGCTCGATTCATTTCTCGCCCTCTTTGGTCCCGATGGGGTAGAGGTCGCAAGTAACGACATCGCCAATGGACTCGATTCGCTGATAGACTATACGATTCCAACGGATGGGGAATACACGCTTCGGATTCGCGATCTGCGATACAAAGGTGGCGAGGAATTTGTCTATCGACTGAGCATCGGTGAACTGCCTTATCTGGATTCGATATTTCCGCTGGGCGGGAAGCGCGGCACCGAAAACACCATCGCCGTCAGTGGACGCAATCTCGCAGATGTGGAGTCCATGCAAGTCTCTATTGCCCCAAATGCGCCGTTGGGCGTGCAGAGAGTGCGGGTGATGACGCCTTCTGGATTATCGACAAGTTCGTATCCCTTTATGGTTGGAGATCTGCCTGAGTGTGTGGAAGCAGAGCCGAACAACACATGGGAACAGGTTACTTCCGATGAAGCCGGAGCCAATACGGTGACATCACCAATCATAATCAACGGTCAGATAGGACTGGAAGCGGATGTCGATTACTTTACCTTCAGAGCAGAAAAGGAACAACGGCTCATCTTTGATGTCACCGCACAACGCCTTGGGTCAAAGCTAGATGCCTTGCTGACGCTTTTCGATAAGGCGGAAACGGATGATGAAGCCCAAGATTCTGACGCTGCCTCCGATTCGTCTGCGGCGACTCAACCTGAGGACGGGACGTTAGCTGTCAACGATGATACGATGGGTTCAGAAGCTCGGATCGATCATACCTTTGAGGAAGCCGGAGATTATGCGATTGCTATTCGAGATTTGAACAATCAAGGCGGACCTGATTTCGCCTATCGTCTGAGTATCGCACCGCTTCAACCCGGTTTTCAGCTCACGGTTACGCCCGATCATCCGAGAATCTGTCGTGGGGATAGTACGTCTCTTACGATTGAGGTTAGCCGCATTGATGAATTTAATGGTCCCCTCCGTTTCGTCCTGCCCAATCTGCCTAAGGATTTCGCGGTCAGTCCAACCGTCTTGGAACCAGATCAAGTCCAAGCCCTGATCACTCTAACAGCGCCACCGGACGCCCCGCTTGGATTTCTCCCGATTACGCTTATAGGAGTCGGGACGATTCACAACCGCCGAGTTAAGCGAAAAGCGGAACCGGATCCGATTTTTCTCACTGTGATGGAAGCGCCTCAATTCGTCCTAGAGGTCGCCGAAGTCGGTCTAAGTATTGTACAATCGAGAGAGGCACCCCTTCATATCACAGCGAACCGCAAGCAGGGATTTATTGGACCGATTGAGTTATCGGTCGTCGGCTTACCCGAGAGTTCTGAGGCCTCCGAAGCAATTCTTGCCGAGGGTGAAACCGGAGCGACAATTACAATTAAAGCCGGCAGTTTTTTTCGGAGGGAGCTCTTCTCTGTGCTGCCCCCGGCGGGGACACAACATATCGCAGTGACCGGGAGTGCAACCATTAACAACGAGCCCGTAGTGCAAACGACACCTGCCCTCCCACTGACCATTATCGAAGCCCCCTTCGTGGTCACTGTCACACCGCTCCGACAAAGTATCATTTTACCCGCTGCTTCACCGGTTTCAGAATCATCTGAAGGGAGTCATACATCCAGCGAGCAGCCCACAGCGAGCGTGTCTGAAGCCGGTGATACCATCACGGAGAATTCGACGAAGGAGGTAACGGAGGAGGCTATCCTCACAGTCACCGTCAGTCGTCAGGGTGGTTTCACGGACAAGATTGACGTCGTTCCCATTGATCTTCCGGCAGGATTCACCGTTTCTGAGGTCAGCATCCCTGAACATGAGACAGAAGCAAAGATGACCCTTACAGCCTCCGACGCGCTAGAGGCGGATACTTATAATATCAAGTTCACCGGCAGTGGAATGATCAACGGACAGCAGTTTGACCAAGAGAGTCCAACGGTAGCGGTTAAAATTGTTCGATAGCGACGGCGTCGATATCGAAATCTTCACAGTAGAGACCCCATGCTTGCTTAAATGAAACCCTCGACAAATCGATGGACCGGCTTGAAAACACAGTGGACCGATTCACCACAACCGTGAAATGGTATATTGTAATAGCCAGGGGAACGGCAGTTCTTGTGATCGCGCTGTTACTGTGGAATGCTTTCTTTGACTGATAAAAAAATCAATTCAATCGTGTTAAGCAATTAGTTCATAAGTCCCCCTGATAAGGGGGATTTAGGGGGTTGGCTGTGCATCGAAGGTGTGTAAGTAATTATAGCATTCATCATAAATCCGTGTAATCCTTAAATCCGTGCTAATCCGTGATTCAGACAATTGGAGAAAAAAATGAGTCCTACAAACACAGACAAAAACTGGAAAACCGAAACGACGGTCACCGATGAACAGGTGGCTCTCTACAATGAGAACGGCTACCTCAAATATGGCAGGATCTTCACCCAGCCAGAATTAGACGAACTGCGCGATTACGTCGATGACATGATCGCATCGCTCCCCGACGGCAAACGCCCGGAACAGATGGACGTGCCGCACGTCGAGCATCCCTACCTGTTCAAGTACCTCGCAGACCCGCGTGTGCTTGATGTGATTGAACGGTTCATCGGACCCGATATCCTCCTCTGGTCGAGCCACTTCATCAGCAAACGGACGAGCGACGGGCTGGCGGTGCCGTGGCATCAGGACGGTGTCTACTGGGGCGATCGATTGGACCCGATGCACGTCATCACGATGTGGCTGGCGGTGGACGAATCAACGGTCGAAAACGGGTGTATGCGCGTGATCGCCGGTAGCCATAAACTCAGAGATCGGCGGTACGAGAAGGTGGATAGCGAAAAGCACCTGTTCGGCAGAGAGGTTATCGCCGAGGATCTGGATGAGTCAAAAGTTGTTGATCTGGAACTGTCGGTCGGCGAATGCCATCTCCACGATGCGTTCACCATCCACGGTTCCGCACCGAACACCTCACAGAAACGTCGGTGCGGCTACACGATGCGGTATATGCCCGCTGATGTCCGCTGCAACGACCCTTCGTTGAGACCCGACCACGACATCTATCTCCTGCGCGGTCAGGATCGAACGGATGGTTTCAATACCTACACCCCTGTACCAGATTTTGCCTAAAGAATAAGCCGAGAACCTTTACCTACTTACGGGTTACCTATCATGCGAAATGAAAAATAATTTAACGCAAAGTCGCTAAGACGGTAGGGCGCAGAGAAAAAAAACAATAGAAAATCCTTATCTTTTCTCTTCCTTGCATCTTTGCTTCCTTGCGTCTTTGCGTTGAGGTAAAACATATCCTCTCTCTCCGTGTTTTGCGCTTTCTTTTTTTACGAATCTACCTTTTTACGCATTACCAACTTACAGGTTACGAGCCATGCCAGAAAAAAAAATCTACTCTCGGAATCAACTGGTCGAAATTGTTCAGCAGTTACAGGCGGACGGCAAAGTTGTCGTGACGACCAACGGCTGCTTCGATGTGCTACACGTCGGTCATCTGCGCTACCTGCAAGCCGCGCAAGCGCTCGGCGACCTCCTCGTTGTCGGCGTCAACAGCGACGACTCGGTCCGTGTACTCAAAGGGGAGAACCGTCCCCTTGTGCCCGCGGACGAACGCGCCGAAATGCTCGCGGGCTTGGCGTGTGTCGATTACGTCACAATCTTTCCCGAACTCGATCCGATTGACCTATTATCCGCCGTCAAGCCGAACATCCACGTCAAAGGCGGCGATTACACAATCGAGCGGGTCATTGAACGGGAGGCGGTCGAATCGAACGGGGGCAAGGTGATTGTGGGGCTAAACGTGCCGGGCAAATCGACCACCGATCTCATCGAAACAATCCGCGAAAGATATAATAGCCCAAGTTGCTAGGTGTCAAAAATCCATCGCCTTACCGTTGCAGCGGCATGACAGGCGACAGGGAAGTTGATATTGAGAACGCAACACCGTTTCTTTCTTCCTTAATCAAATTTTTTGGAGCTCCGGATATTAAATATTTATTATAAAGTTATTAAAGCTTTATTAGGCGATTGTGGATAACTCGCCGGGCTCAATAACCACAAGGGTTCCAGCCATTTTATTTTTTCGGATTTTGACACCGATGTCAAAACTGTGATACGCGTGTCAAAACCGTGATGCCGGTGTCAAAATTGGGACACGCATGTCAAAACCATAAAAATTGTGGATAACCTGTGGATAACTTTTCGTGAAATGTGAAAGCAGGCCGCGGTATACCGCAACCGCAGTTAAATCAATGAACTAACTTGGAAAGGAAATTATAGGATGCAAATTGATGTCAAGGTTGGAGATTTCAGGACAGAGGCCGTTGATGCGATTGTGGTCGGGGTATTTGAGGGCGAACCGCTCGTCAGCGTGGCGCAAGCCGCCGATGCAGCGACCAACGGTGCAATTAGCGAACTGATTGACGCCGGCGACTTCAAAGGCGAGCGTAACCAGACCGCGCTGCTCTATACCAGAGGAGCAATCACCGCCTCGCGGATTGCACTGGTCGGTCTGGGAAAAAACGAGGAGTTGGATCCAGAGAAGGTGCGTCAGGCGGCGGGCAAAGTTGTCCAAGAACTTCGGGATCTGGGGCTAAAGACTATCGCGGTCTCGTTGCCGCCAGAGACCCCACCAGAGATAGCACAGGCAGCCGCCGAAGCCAGCCGACTCGCACTCTACCAATTCGACCAGCACAAAACGGAGGGACTCGATAAGGTCAAAGCACTTGACTCCATCACCTTCTTGGTAACGGACGACGCGACCAAGTCGATGGTCGAAGGAGGCGTTGCCGTCGGCGATGCGATTGCGAACGGGACAAACCTCGCTCGCGATCTCAGCAACCAACCGCCCAACCACCTAACCCCAACGATGCTCGCCGACAAGGCGGCTGAGGTTGCAAATGAGGTAGGGTTGAAATGCGAAGTCTTTGACCTCGCGCAACTTCAAGAGAAGGGGTTTCGCACCTTACTCGGCGTGTCTCAGGGCAGCGCCGAAGAGCCGCGATTTATCGTCTTGGAGCATATCCCCGATGGCGAGGAGAAGGATACCGTTGCGTTTGTTGGAAAAGCCATCACCTTCGATAGCGGCGGCCTGTCGCTCAAGTCCGGCTCCGGCATGATGGACATGAAACACGATATGTCCGGCGCAGCAGCGGTGCTTGGCGCGATGCAGGTGGTCGGGGTGCTTAAGCCGGATCTCCATGTCGTTGGGTTGATTGCGGCGAGCGAAAACATGCCGAGCGCGACCGCCCAGCGACCGGGCGACGTTGTCGAAAGCTACGGCGGCAAAACAATCGAGATCCTTAATACAGACGCAGAAGGTCGATTGGTGTTAGCGGATGCGTTGGGCTATGCTGCCCAGTATAACCCCAAGGCGGCGATAGATCTGGCAACGCTGACCGGCGCTGTCATCACCGCTCTGGGAACCGTTGCCTGCGGGATGATGGGGACGGATAACTCGGTGATCGCTAAGGTCAGAGCCGCTGCACAGAAGACGCATGAACGGGTATGGGAACTCCCCTTGTGGGATGATTACGACGAACTAATCAAAAGCGATGTCGCTGACGTCAAAAATATCGGTGACGGCACAGCGGGGACCATCGTCGGCGGGGCGTTCTTGAAGAAGTTTGCGGAAGGCTATCCGTGGGTACATCTCGCAAAGGGTCGTCGTATGTTCCTAGCAAGGGCGGTACTGGTTTCGGTGTGCGACTGCTGGTGCAGTTCGCACGCGATTGGACTTCGTGATTCTTGATATAGTAGGTCGAGATTCACATCTCGACACTGTGCTGGTTTATTAGTTCACTGGTTCATTGGTTCGTGTGTAAGTCCGTAGGTCGAGATTCACATCTCGACAGAACACTCGGACTATCGCTAGGTATTTGTCGATTTTGGAAAATCGACCTACTAGAAATAACGCCACAGCGGAGCGCAATGTGTATAGTCACGAACTTAATCCATGTAATCCTTTAATCCGTGTCAATCTGTGATTCAGACAAATTACGCATTACACTCATATCCAAACGTTGCCTAAAATGAAGGAGGGACAATTATGCTGCTGCGCTTTGTTTGTGTTGCGTACCTGTCGCTCCTGCTAGCCGGGTGCGCTACGCCCATACCTCAACTTGACGTGACACCCACACAGATGAACGGGATCGATCGCTTAATCGGCGAAAACTTCCTAACCTTTCATGCCGATATCGAGCCCATACTGGGAGAAGCGCGTAAAACGATAGAAAACGACACGCCCACTTACGACTTTGGAGAGAAATATCGGTTCAGAGGCTTAACCGCAGGCATTCTGAACGACAGAGTGGTGATGCTCTCGTTCTATGCCAATAGACGCCTCACCCCGCACGAGGCGATTTATGCGTTGGGCTATCGGGAATTGCCCGAATATAGTTGGATTGATGGTAGACCCGTGTATATGCTCAACACGGAGAACGGCAAGCGCATCTTCTTTGTAGTCCAGCATTCGGGCTGGACATTTGTCCGTATCTTCTCTAATGCACTCGATGTAAAAAAACATTTCAACCTACAAATCACAGCATTTCCATACCCATCATTCTATTTCTCGGAGTCCAACTAGATAGGTTCTGTTGATATTTGACAAATTTAAGCGGTCTCCATGTCGAGAGTCCGTATTTTGGGCAGGCACAAGACCTGCCCCTACATTGCTTGATTCTCGTAGGGGCAACCCTTGTGGTTGCCCTGCTGTAGGTCGATTTTCCAAAATCGACGCTGGGGTGTCGAGATGTGAATCTCGACCTACAGGGCGAACGTAGCAGAATCCCTAAACCCTCCATGACTTTACACAAATCCAAAAAAAGATTAGCGAAGATTGGAGTAGATTGGTGGATTCTTCCTACACTCACGTTTCACGCATCACATTCTACGTTTTACTGGTTAACCTGAATCCCAAGTTCTGCCGCTGTCCGATGCAGGAAATCGCTCACCTCCGGCAATTGTTCCTCTTGGGCACCTTCGACAATCAGCGGATACTCTGGATCAAGCGCGTGCATTCGGCGGATATAGGCTTTGAAATCCATCATTCCCTTGCCGGGCGCGCGGGTCGGCAGGTGGAGGGTATGTTCGTTAGTGAGGGTGATGTCCTTTGCGTGTCCACTCACAATATGGTTGCCGAGCGTGTCGAATATCCGATCGATGTATTCGCCGGTCCTATAGACTGTGTTGAGCGTCACCCAGTTTGCCGGATCCAGATCAGATCTGACCCACGGTGAATCCACCGCATCAAGAATCTCCTTCGTGACCTTCTCATTTGCAAGCACGACAAGCTGATGCCCTTCCAAGCTGAGGTAAACCTGATTATCTGCTGCCGCCTTCGCACACTCCCGCAGGCTCTTGATTAACTGATCCTTGCTCCTTTGACTCCAGTTGTCGGGGTGAGGATTCCACGGTCCCGTCGGATTCATCGATCCCGGTCCCGTGTCGATGCCCCGCGCCCCAATATCGCCGGCGACTCTGAGCGCCTCCTGTACCGTGCGCACCGCTTGCTTGCGCTCCGTTTCGTCGGGGTGAATCAGGCACTGCCAATAGCCTGTCGTTTGATACATCCGAACCCCCTCGTCCGCTAGGACATCGCGGACCCTGTGGCATTGGGCGGTTGTTGTTTCAAAGGGATCATTCTCCCGAAAACGGGTGAACGCACCCGAAAATCCGAATGATCTGACCTTCCGTGCGATCTCCGGCGTGAAGTCATCCATATTGCTCGGCAAAAATGTTCCGCTCATTCCAAAACGCATAGTTAGCTCCGTTATATGTGATAATCAATAATGCTAGTTTGCAACGGTTGATAACGTGAAACGTGATGCGTAAAACGTAAAACGTAAGAACCGTTAGTTCATTCGCACATTGGTTCATTGGTTCGTTTCGACCTGAACGACATCGGGGCGGTTACCGATAGAGGGCGGGGATAGAATCCGTTTCTGCTGATCCGTCAACTCGCCAAACTGACTGAGATCATAGAAGTTTCCAGACCATGCCGAGTGGCCGGGGCTGTATTTGTAGAGCAGGGATCGGCGTTCATGTGCAGCACGCCACGGCATCGTTCCGTGGATGACAGCTTCGGTGAAGAAAATCACGTCCCCAGCTTTAGCAGCCGGCTGGACAACGTAATGTGCGGGTCGCTCGAAACTGCGGACATCTGTGGGCAGGCAGGTGGAGAAGTTACTCTTGTGACTCCCCGGAATGCACGAGAATCCGCCATCGCCTTCCCCTACCTCCGATAGGCAGTAGGTCATCACTATCAGCCCATTTCGGATGACGCCATCTCGGTATTTGTACCAGTGATCCCCTTCAGGTCCCCCAGCGCGACCACCATCCTCTCCGCCGTGCAGCCTCCCACGATGTTCTCCTTGACTCATGAAGATAGCGTAATCGTGATCGAGGCGGAATGTGGGACCCAGCAACTCAATGAGGTAGGGCAGGATCTTCGGATGGTCAATCAGCCCTTTGAAGGGCGCACCCCAGAGGGTCGGATGTCCGGAGCGATCCCCCTGATCGATGATTTTATTCAGTTCGTCAACTTCGTCGGGTGTCAGCACATCTTTGATAACAAGATAGCCTTCGAGATCGACGAGAAATTTTTCTTCGTCTGTCATAATAGGAGTCCTTTCTTGAACCAGTAAACGACCAACGATTTAACGCAAATCCTGCAACTGGGTGATGGGTCCCGTATTCCCGAAGCCGAGTTCGATGGCTCGCTCCAGCATTTTTTGGCGACGGGGACCTGCGGTCGAAATCAAGCGGTCGCTGTAGAATCGTCCCCAGCCCTTCGTTTCCCCGGCGAGAAACATCATCAGCCAATCAAAATGTTCCTGATCACAGTTGATATGGATAGCGCGTCTACCGTAATTGTCACTCAAGGCAGCGTGATACGTCTTGTGATTCATGAAGAGCACGTCCCCCGGCTCGTTGCAGAGCGGGTAGCGCCCCGGCATCTCATCGGGAAGCGCACCGAGTTCGTCTTTCATCTGGTTGATTGCTGCCCCAAACTCCTTGAAATGGCTGCCGGGAATAACAGTTAGGCATCCATCTTCGGGACCGAGCGGATCCAGATAGATCGCCGCCCGCATACTGAAGTAACCTTCGGGGGCGTAGGCATCGTGATGCCACCCGGAGCCGCCGGTATGGATGATCCCTTCGCTGAGAGTCAAGATGAAATCTTCGCCCATCAAGCCCTCAAAGATGTCTACAATCTTCTCATGGTCTAGCAGCGGGTAGAACACAAGGGATAATTTGTTGCCTCTTCTCACCCGATTGCGGCGGCGGTGCGCCCTTGCGTGCCACCCGCATCCCCTCGTCGAATGCGTCGGAGATTACCTCTACCTCCGCCGGCGATAGCAAGCCCTTGTAATGGATAAATCCGAACCGCTCAAAATATTTGATCTCTTCCGTATCCATAGTCCTTGTCTCCCTATATATGACCAATGGTGCTGGGACGTGTTGACATTTATGTGAAATTGCCCGTAAATGTAGGGGCGAGGTCTCCTCGTCCGTTGAAAAACGGGTTGGGGAACCCAACCCCTACGAAGGATTGTACATCTGTGTTTCCCTTGGTCGTCCTATTATTATGAAATGTCAACAGAACTTAGTTTACAGCCATCAATAACGTGATGCGTGAAGCGTGAAAAATGAACCAATGAACTAATGAACCGATGCACTATCGACACGGTGCCGATTGATGAAATCCCAGTCCAATTCTAACCCCAACCCCGGTTTATCGGTCATGGCGATCTGTCCGTCCACTACTTGGAATAGCGGATCGTATAGCTTCGACCAGATCTGGAACGGCTCGCAGCTTGGGCACGCAGGCACCATCAGACCGTTCGGTACTGCGGCGACGAGGTGGCAGTTGACATCCGGAAACTGTGCGCCGTGCGGTGCGACGGGTAGGTGATACGCCTCGCAGAGCGCCGCGATTCGCATAAGTCCGGTATAACCACCGCCGATTAGGATGTCCGTCTGTACCAGTTGGAGTGCACCTTCATTGATGAGTCTTCTGATGCCGTAGAGGGTTCCCTCGCCCTCTGCACCAGCGACTATAGCACTCGTGGCTTCCTGCACCATTCGCATGTAGAATGGCTCATCGTCGAGCCGAACCGGCTCCTCTATCCAATACAAGTTATAAGGTTCAAGCTCACGGACAGCCTCCACTGCCACCTTCCCAGACCAAGCGCGAGATACGTCTATCATCAGTTTTTTATTGGGTCCGAGAACATCCCTCGAAAGGCGTACCTTATCCAGCACCTCTTGGGGTGTGCAGCTGTTGAAGTGCAGCTTAATCGCATCAAAGCCCAGATCGGCGTGCTCTTTGACCTCTGCCGCAACCTCCTCTGGAGACTGGTCGATGTAGCCGATGCCATCAGCATAGGCGGGAACGGTATCCGCGTAACCGCCCAACAGTCGCCACACCGGCTGACCACACGCCTTTCCGTACAGATCCCACAGCGCAATGTCTAACGCACCTATCGAGGACATGGCAGCGCGTCCCGGTCCGCGATACCGCCATGCCGACTCGTACATCTGATCCCAGAGGCGGGCAATTTGTCGCGGATCCTGACCCATGAGGACGGGAGCGAGATCACGAGAAATAAGCTGAGGATTTCCACCTCGACCGAAGCCGGTCAAGCCTTCATCGGTGTGTATGAGGACATTTGTCCACTCTCTGGTTGTTCCCGTTTCAGGTAGTCCGAATGGGTGTTTCAGGACGATAGATTCTACATGCGTGATGCGCACCGGTATCTCCTCCATGCTTCATAAATATCTATTGGATGATGTCTTTCGATGTGGCTCTGATTATAAGCAAATCCGAGTCTAGGTCAAGAAAAAAGTGCGTGAAACGCGGAACGTGATGCGTAATACATATAGGACTTACGCAGTTGAATGCTCAAAATTTCCGTTCCGGGAGTCTTCGACCTGTAGTTCGGCGATTCATCGCCGCTAAACACCATTTCCAACCCTGATTTCGGAACGGACGCCCGATGAATCGGGCAACTACAGTAGGGACAAAGGTTTGTTGTAGGGCGATTTATCGAATACCTGTTGTGTCACGCGGTAGTGTTTGGTGAATTGAACCAGATACTTTAGCGCGGCGTCGTTGGTATCTGACGCGCAATGAATTACGCTACTACAAATTGCTTTGAATCCCGATAAAATCGGGGCTGAAGTGCGTAACTTCTAACATAATGAACCAATGAACTAATGAGCCAATTGACGTTTTGAAGAGCGATTAATGGTGTAGATACCAAGTGCAACTAACACAGCCCCCACTGTGAGACCGAGGGTAATCGGTTCACCGATGAGGAGGTTACTCAGTAAGATGCCCCAGAGCGGTGTGGTAAAAAAGAACACAGAGAGTCGGCTCGGTGGATAATCCTTTAGCAAGAGCGTCCATGCGACGAAACAGAACCCTGCGATTCCGGCACCTTGGTATAGGACCGCAAATAACGCGGGGAAGGAAAAGCCGTATCCCGCCCTACCCTCAAAAATTACGCTCAGGGTGAAAAAGGTAGGGACACCAATGACCATCTGTGATACCAGTACACAGTAGGTATTGATATTTTGGATAAGGCGATTGGTGACGACGATAAGGAGTCCAAGTAAAAAACCGCCGAGCAGCGTCAACAAGTCGCCAATCAGAAATTCTCCTGTGCCGCCGATGAAGTTGTCTCGAAATACGAAACAGACTCCACCGAAGGCGAAGGCCAATCCAAGCGCCTTCCTGCGCGTCATGTAATCACCCGGAACAACGAAGTGTGCAATAAGCGCGACAAAGAGCGGGTAGGTGTTTGTCATGACGGCGGTTCTACCCGCGCGGGTAAAGTCCGCCCCCACATTGAGCGCAGTGATCTGCGTTATAAATAGGATGGCAGTCAAAAACAGTCGCAGGTACTCGTGCCGCTGCGGCTTGATTGATATGCCGTTAGCCAAAGCCCAACTCGCAATAAGGACAAGCCCGATCGTGAACCGGAGCCCCGCCGAGGCGAATGGAGAAAAATCTTGGAGCCCAATCTTGAGGGAAACAGCGTTACCGCCCCAAAGCATCGCCAGAAAAAGGACAAAGCAGATAACTCTAGGTGGGATAATACTGTGGCTAGTTTGATAAAGGGTTCGGCTCATATCAAGAGAAAGTGCAAAAAGCGTGATACGTGATACGTGATTAGGAGAAAGGGATATTATGTAAAATAGAATCTGTGTTCTCCATTTTGTAGGTGTGCCCGGTTTCACGCAGAATCCCCTGACGTTGTTGTGGAACCAGTGTCAGTAGCAGCCGAATAATTTGGGTAAGAAGGCTCAGACGATGGGTAGTGACCGCCGGACCCAGTATGTGTCTGCCCTTGTAATACCAATCCCGACTCTCCCTAGCGGAGCCGAGGGCGTATTCATAGAAGCGGGCTCTATCTCTGCCGGTGTCACGTGAATAACCTTCGGTGAGATTTGTACTGATAGAACCCAGGGCGCGGTAGAGTTGGTCTGACATTTCAACCGTACGTTTATCCCGCATCAGCTTAGTTACGTCGTACCAGCCCACATCGGCAGCAAATAATCCCAGCCGATAAGCCTCCATCTTCCATAAAGAATCGTTAGTGATTTCATCAGGAACCGAATCTTCCCACTCTTCATAGTTCATCTGACTGCATTTGATACTCTTTTCACGCATCACGTATCACGTTTCACGCATCAATACTGGCGACGATGCCAATCATCCTCCCACAGATTAAACGATCCTTCACGATAAGGGTGCTCAGCGATCAGATCTTCGTTTAGTGTCATACCGAGCCCGGGACCGTTTGGCAGGCTGAAATAGCCATCAATCACTTCGGGACACCCGGTCGCTGCCTCTTTGACCCACGCCTCGGAGAAGTCATTGAAATGCTCCTGAATCTTAAAGTTAGGCGTGCAAGCGGAGAAGTGCAGGGCGGTTGCGGTAGACACAGGTCCGCCCACATTGTGCGGCGCAACGAGCATATAACACATATCCCCAATCGCTGCGATCTTCTTCGTCTCTAGGAAACCGCCCGTTTGTGTGATGTCAGGCTGGAGGATATCCGCCGCTTGGAGATTGATTAGTTCGCGGTACTCAAACTTGTGGTGGAGCCGTTCGCCGGTGGCGACAGGAATATTAATGCTTTCCGCTGCCTTTGCGAGTGCAGCGAGATTGTCGGGCGGGACCGGTTCCTCAACCCAGCTTGGCTCGAACGGTTCCAATTCGCGGGCTATCTGGATAGCCATTGCCGGGCTGAAGCGTCCGTGCATCTCAATCAGGATCTCTACCTCGGGTCCCACCGAATCGCGTACCGCTTCGACCAGCGAGACGGATCTCAGTCTCTCCTCGTAAGAGAGTTCATAAAAGCCTGCACCGAAGGGATCAAATTTGAGCGCCTTGTAACCTTTTTCCAGTACCGGCTTGGCAGCGGCGTGAAATTCTTCGGGGGTGCGTTCCACCTTATACCAACCGTTGGCGTATGCCTTCATCTTGTCCCGACACGCGCCTCCTAGCAGTCGATACACCGGCTGGTCCAGCGCCTTTCCGATGATGTCCCAACACGCGATTTCGACGACGCTAATTCCCGTTGCGACAATCTCACCGGCACGTCCATAATCGTTACGGAACATCCGCAGATAGAGGTCTTCGGTATTGAATGGATCGCTACCGATAACGTGGCGCTTCTTCGCACCATCGAGATATGCGATCAGCGCGTCTGTGCGGTTGTTCATCCGTACCTCACTGACACCGGTCAATCCTTCATCGGTTTCCACTTTAACAAAAGTCAGGTTGCGCCAACTAGTGCCCATGACTAATGTCTTAACATCGGTGATTTTCAATGTTACATCTCCTTGTTATCAAAAAAAATCGTTAAACAAGTGAAATTTAACGCAAAATCGGAAAGCCGCAGAGGGTTTGGTTCCCACGCCCACTCAAGTAGGCACTCTCTCGCTTCCTCATTTTTGCTTTGTGTCCTTGCGTCCTTGCGTTGAATTCTTATAATAGAATTACTCGTGAGGGATGATGCGGCGCTTTAGTTCTGCCATGTTGAAACGATCGCTCTCAAGGAAATCGAAATATTCCGCTTCCTCCTCACGAACCGCCTCCGACCGTTTCACCACGTCCCCGGCGATGTCGATTGGGACGGAAACGAGGCCGCTTTCGTCGCCGTGCAGCAGGTCGCCCGGTGAAATGGTCAAACCACAGACCGACACCGTCACGTTGAAGTCGATGTATACACCGTAACCGTGCGAAACCACCCACCCCGTCGAAAAGACATGGAAATCCGGTGTGCGCTCACGGATGGCGCTTCGGTCGCGGCCATTGGCATCAGTCACAAATCCCACACAGCCCAGCTTAGTCGCAATTGTGCAGAACATATCGCCGAACAGGCAGCACCGCTTGCGATCATGCCCGACGTGCTGGACAACGAGCACCGATGGCTTGGGTGCGGCATCAATCGCTCCCACCAGATCATCAACGCGCGAGGTTCTTGTGTCGCCGGGGGTGGTGGTATCGGCTGTCACTGTGAGAGCATAACCGACCATCGGTGCCCCGATTTCAGGCATCTGGCAGACCAATTCATTGTTGGCATAGCCCATAGTTGGGTCGCGTACTTCAAAATGCTCAATTGCATTGGCAACTGTTGCGCTATCATACTGTCGCAGTGCTTCAATTAATTGCGGTGATTGTATTTCGCTCATTAGGACTAGACCCTCCTTGATTGAGGTTAGGTGCTGCCTGTGTCCGGACATCGACCAAGCCTTTTATGGTTGATGCTACAAAGCTAGAACGGCGCAATGTTAAGCACCGCTTGCTCTTCAGGTGTCAGTGCGGCAATCTGCTCCTCGGTCATGCCTCTGAAGTGTGTGTTCGGTGGAACGCCGGCCTCAAGGCCCCAGATACGCCGCTCGGCTTCGGTCATCGCTGCGCGAACCTCCGGTGACACATAGCGGTAGGAATCGTTAAACCCCTTAATCCACCACCGCTGGAAGTAGAAAATCAGCGCGTATCGTGGGCTGTCACTGGAGTTGATTCCGGCGGTGTGCCATAGGCTTGAATCCCACAGGAATACCGATCCCGCCGGTGCCTCAGCGATGATACCTCCCGGTGGTAGGGTTTCCGGTTCTTCGGGTGGGATTTCGAGGGACAGGTGCGAGCCGGGCCAGATCATTGGACCGCCCGTTTCCTCTCTGAAGTCGGCTATTGCCCATACGGACTGAATTGCCATCGGATAGTGGGCGCCGCCGATGAAAGGCTTCACCGTGAAGTCTGCCCAGTCGGCGTGTAGATTGCCTCCCAATCGGGTTGCGTCCTTTTTACCTGTCGGCATCGGGGTTCGTATCACTACATCGTGTGCGAACATGTCTTCACCGAGCACGCGGCGCGCTACCTCTATCGGCGCCGGGTTGCGAAGCGGCATCCCGTAAAAATGTGGATGCTTGCCTTGGACATTGAACGCGTGTCGAAGATTTTCGTTCTGTAATCCATATTTGCGACCAATGGTCTCTTCGGCATCTAACGTTTCTTCGATCGCTTGCTTGGTCGCTTCAACCTCCGAGGGCGGCATCACATTTTGCATAACGGTGTAGCCGTCCTGTTCCAATTCGGTTGCATGTCGTTCAATGTCAAAGGTTGGCATGGCAGTTTCCCTCTTGTTTGATGCTAAAGTGTGATTGCTATAGCTATATTTGGCGCATCTCCGTGGGAAGATCTTGAGGCTAGGACTCTTGGCAACATATTATCGGTGAGTGCGGCAGGCTGGCGGCGGCTATGAAGATCGGATATATCGTCGATAGTATTATAGGTGATTATAGCGCTACAGGCAATCGACCCGAAAACAGCTTTGCTCCGATTCACCCTCCAATTCACGCCCCCACGCGATGGCAATCGCAAACCTGTGTAGCCGTGGATACATTGGCTATTATAGGGGATACCCCCGAAAATTGTCAAGCTGTTACGGACAGATCCCTCACAACGTTTTCGGTTGCAGAGACATTCGTTGTTGAAAGAGAATAAAATTCCTTATAATAAAGTTTTTAGAAAAATTATTTGCTGTATAGTGAAAAAATGGTTGAAAATGGTCAAAAAGTTTGGTATAATTCCCCCGTCTTGATAAAACAGGACCGTAGCGAATTGGTACACTTGCGTGGATCAATC
>JAGWBT010000148.1:2987-8431 GCA_021295755.1 Candidatus Poribacteria bacterium | reverse complement strand
CATGTACAGATTAGGCAATCTGTACCCACAAACAACCCCCTAAATCCCCCTTATCAGGGGGACTTTGGCAAATGTCCACTTATTTGTCTCATTCACCATAGTTGGCGCGGGTGGGAGCATTGCCCCAACGATCTTCACCGACGGCGTGACGCTGTAAGGCGACGGCTCGAAGAACAACCGGGTTCGGGTGAAGAACGCTGGAATTAACACCGTCCATCTTGGCGAGAATACCGTAACCTTGGCGAAGGTAGCGCAGGGCGAGGCGAATCGGATGCTTGTGTACGACAGCACCGGTGCGCTGGTGGAAGAGCAGAGGTACGCCCCCAAAGCGATTTGGTGGGGCTTCAAGCAAACGGGTCGTGTTGGACCACAGCGAGCGTTTTCAGCAGATTATGCCCATACAGCAATTCTGAGATTCAAGAAATCAACCCCTGATGAGACCTATTTTGGTGGCGATAGTCTGGGCGATATTATGCAACCCGCTCCGGCATCGGAGAGTTTCATTGATACAAATGTGGATACGGATTATCGTGATGGGGATAATGAGAGCCTCACGCTATACGCCAATCAATTTTTCCAACTACCGGCAGGGGTCTGGAACCTACATTGCTATGTGGAGGATTCGGGGGCTCATGTCGCACAAGGTCACTTAGCATTGATGGAAATAATGAGCGGCGAGGATGACGTGGTTTTATTCCATACACCGGGATGGCAGGACACACAAACTTATGGTGGGACGACCTTTTATTTAAGCCTACCACTGCTAGAAACCGAGGGTACGGAGTATTTTTATCTGCGCTTTGAGAGTGTAACCACAAATCCGACTAACTACGCATACTTTCTATTATTGGAGAAATTGCAGTGAGAGTGATGCGTGAAATGTGATTTGACCGATGGGGTAGCGGACAGCGATGAAGGTTAACCGATCCGGTAGATCTGCTTTTGCACTTCATATTACGGATTTTGCTTCGTGCGAAACACTATCGTGAACTCGGAGGTCCAACACCCCCGATCTTCAACAAAGATAGCAATTTTGTATGTGGTATCGAACTCCAACAGCGGGGCTCCTTCGACGGGTGTTATCTGTATACGCCTTCCCATGTCATTTTTGACCAGCCCGTGAGGTAACCAACCGAGTGACGCACCATCCTCAGTCTGGAGGTCAATCCGATACCGATTGATATTTTCATTAAAATCAAATTGAATTCCAATTTCATTAAGCAGTGCAGGGTCGACGTTATCTTCTCCGTCAAACACGTCGCCAGCCACTAGTTCCGGCAGGGCGGGATCAAACCGAAAGCGTTCACCTGATGGCACAACGGGTGGTCGTTCTTGGATCACGGGTTCTGCTCCCTTAACCCCGAGCCTCTGCGGCTTTGTCCGAAACTGTATCACTATCTCTATGAGTTCGCAATCATCGTTGTAAACAGAAATCACAATCTCATACTCCGTGTCGTAGTCCAACGAGTCACCCGTGGGCCGTATGAACAAGAGGTCTGTTTCGCTCGATCTGTCAACCTCGGCAAAGTCCCAACCATTGATGTGCTCGCCGTCCTTCTCGCGGAGCTGAACCCAATACGAAAGAAAAGATTCCTTAAATAAAAAGTGAAATCCGCTACGATTCAATGGTTTCGGATCAACATTAACTTCTCCATGTGTCACGGTGCCTTCTGCAATTAGCGGATGACCGATGGGTTGCTCTTCCATTACAACGGGTGGTGGTTCTTCGACCAGTGACTCCATAGGCGTCTCGGTGCCGCAGCCGAGGATCAGGAGGGCGAACATCAATAGAGATAACTTTTGCATGGAGGACCTCCTGAAGGAGAATGTGTAATACGTGATGCGTAAGAGGAAACGGAATGGGGATCTCCGTTCCCTACGGAGCGATGGGGCTTAAATAGTTAATTGCAACCGGCTCCGATTTACTTCAAAAAAAGAGTGTAAAGGAGAGTAGTTATGGGTTTAACTATGCACGGTCCTCGGAGTCTCAATAACTTGGAAAAAGCCGCGGTTGATTTGGTCTTTTGGGAGTCTCATAAACCGGAGGAAAAAAGGATCTTTAATGAACTCAAGATCTCTTTTGTTCCAGACCTTGGTCCTGGTATGCGTGGAAACTATGCTAACAACCGTATTAAAATATCAATTAGGAAGTTTCCATGTACGGATAAAATGAACCGTACTTCAACTATTGAGAACACGGATATTTTCAAGCCGGGGAATATGCAGTATCTCAACACACTCATCCATGAGTGCACACATCATTGGCAAGCCCATAGTAATCGGGATATCCCAACTTTTGGGGAATATGACTTTACCAAGAATCAGATGATGTTTTGGGATTTGGATAGGGAAGGCCATGCCTCTGCGATAGCGACTTGGTTTATCATTGAGTGGCAGCGCAAGTTTGCATATGGAGATAAGGTGAATCTCACCACTAAACCTCCGGGACATTCGGTTGGGACAGTAGACCGCTACGACCAGATTCTGAAGATTCCACAGGACGAGCAGCATGGTCGTTGGATTCCGATGATGACTGCGTGGGAGATGACTAAGCCCTTTAGTCGTTTGCTGAATGAAGTGCGTGATAATGTTCACGAAATAACAGATAATTAACGTTTTACAGCGGCTTCATCAGAAACTGTATCTGAAACACTGAGATACTACAACCGAGAACCAAAATAGCAAATATCAATAGAGATAATTTTTTGTGAGGAACCTTCCTTTTAGGGGTTCGACATAGGGGGTTACTCGTGCCAATAATATAGGAGGAATGAAAATGCCATTAAAGGTACAGGGACCTCGTGCCTTGAGTCCTTTGGAGGAGGATGCGGTTAATCTTGTGTTTAGCCATGCGGGTAACCAATCAATTCGACCATCGGAGCTTCGATTGGAGATTGTCGAGTCCCTTAGACTGGGTGAGCAAGGGGGACGGAATATCAATCAAGAAATGGCCGCTCCGTCCATACCAGAGTCTCCTGTTGGACAGCAATTCTCGGAGAAACCGGTGATGTGGGGGGCGATGAAGTGGCCTCTGAAATGGGCGACGTGGGGAGGGATGAAACAATTCGGGGTGGAGGTGGCTTCAACGTACGAGAGTGGTGGAAAAATTACGATTAGCGGGTCTGCCTTTCCGCATACCCAGGCTTTAAATAAAAAATCGACTCGTAGCTATCTCGATCCCACTGTTGGTTCGTTTCAGCGGACAGAGCCGTTCAGACCCGGGAATATGCACTATCTATCCACTTTGATTTATCAGTGTGCGCGCCATTGGCAATGGACGTATAATTGGCGAGACGATTATAGACCTGGCTGGGGCCCACCATACCACCTTACTAAAGAGCAGTTGCAAGCAGAGGATCGCCCGGCGATCTCGGGAGAACGACACGCGTCTGCTGCCCAAATCTTTTTTCTCATTGCTTGGCAGGTGCGTTACAGACGAGGAGCTGCCGGTGGAGCTGAGGACGCACAGGAGCCGTCAGATGTGGACCTAACCAGTCAGCCATCAAATAGCGAGTCTTATGTGGGACCTGTCGATCGTTAT
The DNA here is from genome assembly GCA_021295755.1 of Candidatus Poribacteria bacterium. Classification (NCBI taxonomy): domain Bacteria; phylum Candidatus Poribacteria; species Candidatus Poribacteria bacterium. Next base: position 4,890 of record JAGWBT010000148.1, on the reverse strand, counting down.
GATGAGATCGCTGGTGAAAAGCTTGATGAGAATGGGCGCCCCATCGTGACAAAGGGACGGGTAGGGCAATTACAGGCTCATTTTGGTTACTATGTAAACGAGTTACAGGATCCAAGACTGAGAGAACGCTATGTTTGTGCAGAATCCACGCAACGTTCACGGGGTACTCGAAGGACTGAGTACTTTTAGCCAGACTCGCGTAGGTGAGCTGCCACTGACTGATCTATTGAGGCGCGTCGAGCAGCGTGGATTGAGCACTGAAGTGGTGCAGCGGAAGTGCCTGAATCGTTACTCCTTTCAGCCGATTGAACGAGATGTCGATAATAGCGACAACCGCGCAGAACCCGCCACCCGCTGACCATAGATCCGCTTTCATGCTTCATATTAGGGTTTTGGCTTTGTCCGAAACCGTATCTCGAACCTGAAACTATGACAGGCGAGATCCTGAACATACATCTTAATCACGTACTCAGTATCGAATTGCAATTCCTCATCTGCATTGGGGGTTAATATCACAGTTGGTGCGACATGGTCCGATAGACCGGTACCTGTCCAATGGAGGGGCTTTCCCTCAAGTAAGAAATCAACCTTACGCATCTTGAGATCTTCATCAAACTTGAAGACAATTCCTTTCGCATTGAGCGGTTCAGGGTCGACGTTATCTTGTCCGTCCCACACGCTACAGAATACGACTGCCAAATGTATATCAATCCGGAAGTTTTCACCTGATGCCACGGTGGGTGTGTGTTCTTCGATGATGGGTTCTGGTTTTTCGACAACGGGTGTCTCGGTGCCGCAGCCGAGAATCAGAATAGCCAACATCAATAGCACTAGTTTCTTCATGAGATTCCTCCTTATAGTTCAGGTACACATCGGAGTTTTTTAACGTGGCTTCGTCCGAAATCTCATCGTTATCAACGCGCCATTACATGCGAAACCTTGAGCGTATATCGAAAGCCAGTACTCCGTGTCGTATTCCAACAGCTGACTATCAGCCATGGGCATAAGATGGGCTTGATTTCCGATGTCCCATTCGACAACATCGCGAGGAGACCAAGCGAGAGAGCGATCGGCACCAGACCTAAGGTCTGCCGCGTACATATTAAGGGGTTCCGTGAATCGGAGGATAATTCCGTCGTGATTCAACGGTTTAGGGTCAACGTCAACATCGCCGTCATGTACATCACTTTCTACGATTTTCGGCGGCAAGATGGGTTCCTCTTCCGCTACAACAGTTGTCGGTTCTTCGATAATGGCTGGTGGCTCCTCGACGATCGTTGTCTCGGTGCCGCAGCCGAGTATCAGGATGGCGAATATCAATAGAGATAACTTTTTCATGGTAGACCTCCTGAGAAATAATGCCCCGATCCCGATTTCATCGAGGAGGCTCGACGAAGTCAGCATAAATCGGGACAGGCTATGAAGCGTGATGCGTAAGAGGAAACGAAATAGGGATCTCCGTTCCCTACGAAGGGTAGGTCTTAAATAGTTACATGCCACTCACATTGATTTGTTTCAAAAAAATGGGATCTTTGACCTAAACAGCGCAGACAGTGTCCGATGAATCGAGACCGGGGAGGGGCGTGTCGAACAGTGACAAACTCACAGATAATCTTTTTCTCAATTGTAATAGCAATTCTGCTTGCCATACTCATTATGTGGTGCGCCGATGTTTTGGCGTACGGTAACCTTGCGGCACATTTTGAGCCGTATACCGAGGCAGATCCCTGCTGGCAGTGTTATTTGCTGAAGTATGGCAATAAAATCCCTAATAAGAATAATTTATAAAATATAATTCCCCAAAAAGGAAATAATAGTTGACAGTGGTCAAAAAGTTTGGTATAATTCCCCCGTCTTGATAAAACAGGACCGTAGCGAATTGGTACACTTGCGTGGATCAATC
>JAGWBT010000148.1:0-2825 GCA_021295755.1 Candidatus Poribacteria bacterium | reverse complement strand
CGATGCAACATAGAGACTTTTGGGATTCAATCATCGAACAGATTGAGCAGTTCAGGCGGGAGAATCGGTTCGGCACGGTACAGCTGAAGATTCGGAATCATGAGATTGTGCATTTTGAGATGACCCCCGTGATGCGGGGAGAGCTGCCGAAACGGCGGAATCAGAGGGAGAGAGCTGAGTGAAACGTGAAAAGGAGAAAGGCGGCGGTATAAGCAGGTGCTGTATTGTGTGCGGGTCCGCGACGACGGCAAGGCGGATGTGTTGGCAGGCATTCATAGTCCGGTACGATTAAGGAGTAGGAGGTGATAAAAACAGATTTAAGCAGTAGTCGTAGCAGTACACATTCAGTTGTATCTTATTTTCAAACCTTATAAAATAGAAGGAGAACATAGCAATGGGGTTAACGATTCACGGACCACGCCGTTTAAGCCAATTGGAACGGGACGCAGTAAGCTTGGTATTTGGTGATTCTGAAAGTTTTTCTGATGAGAATCTTCACGATGTTGTCAGAATCCAAGTGGTGAATTCACTTGTTTCAGGAAATGATGAGGCGGAGGGGGATCAGGCTAACGGCTTAATAAGGATTTCAAAACGTCAGCATCCCTATACCGACGATATTGACCACAGCAACACCCGTGGAAACACAGACCTCTGGAAACCGGGCAATCTGTACTATTTGGATACCTTTATCCATGAAGCTGCCCATTGGTGGCAAAAAGACCAAAATAGGTATACAGACAGAACCCCGGACTACGATTTCGATTATGATATGGTAAGAGACTTGGATTTTCCTTGCAAAGAAGGTCATGCTGCCGCGGTTGCGGTTGCATTTATTCTGAGTTGGCAACTTAGGTATAGACCCACCAATCAGAACGTTGATCTGACGCATTCACCGCGATTTAAGCCGGAGTTTGTTGGGAAGGTTAATCGGTATGAAGAGATCCGTAATATCGCAACCCAATCGGGCAGTAACAACCCACCGGCGGGTCGTCATGTTACAAGAACCAAAGCACAACAGTTGTTGGATGCCTTTAACATTCTTTTGGACCAACTGAACGGTAACTAAGCGTACGTTGCAACTAGTGAGAAAAGGAGATAAAGTGGCTATCATGTGCAATCCCTTGGGAACAGGAGTTGCAATCACCCTGACAATACTTGTTATCTGTATAATCATCGGTTGTGGTGATGATGGAACTGAGGGAATTAAACCTCCGTCAGAAGCTGATGTTGACCCGCCCGCTGCCACCAAGGCGGTGATAGATCCATCACCGCCACCAAAGTTTACTGGAAACGCTTTTTATACCGTTAATCCGGACACAGTATTCACATTTACGTTTGATGCGGAGGTTGTAGCGGTAATAGTCAATGGCACACCCGCGACAGGTTTGGGCCTCCATTGGAAGTGGAGTGCACACCCTGATCTACCCGAAGGATCTGTAACATTGGAGATCATGTGGACAAATCGAGACGGCTCTAGAGCTTTTGCAAAAGCAGGGCCTTATTACTTTTCATGGGGACACGGCGAGCCGCCCGTAATTACGGGCGGCACAGTGAATCACGGCGATGTCGATGTCGATCCGGCACCACTTAATGCCAGCGGTTTCCGGTTCGATTTCGACGAAGCCGTCACGGGCACCATTAAACTGACCGACGAGGCGGGTGTAGATCTTCATTGGGACGGAAACGTACAGGACCAGACAGCAACCCTGACCCCGGTGGCAGGGCAAGAATTGGTTAGCGAGACGACCTATAAGGTTGAGATTGATGTCCAAGATGGTGCTGGCAATCGCTCTCAAATAACAATTCCTTTTGCCACCAAAGTTAAATGATGTATGCGAGTCCGCGGCGACGGTGAAGCGGACGCGCTGGCGGGGATTCATAGTCCGTTGCGGCTGCGGAATCAGAGATGAATAGAATCATGAACTTAATACTCTTTAGGAGTTACGCAGTTGGAAAAAAATAGATTATCATAGCGTCTATGAATCCATCGGGGAGCGTGGAGCAGCGTGGATTGAGCGCTGAAGACGGTCAAGTAGATGTGCCCGTCCCATTACCAGTTTCAGCCGCCGATAATAGCGACAGTCGCGTAGATCCGCCTTCACGCTTCATATTAGGGCTTTGGTCTCGTCCGAAACCGTATCTCCCACCTGAAACTATGACAGGCGAGATCCTGAACGTACATCTTAATCACGTATTCAGTATCGAATTCCAACTCCTGACCCGCAACGGGAGTTAGTCTCACAGATGGTGTGACGCGTTCTACCATATCTGTAGGGATCCAGTATCGGTGGGGCTCACTAACCCCACCCTTTCCGAAAAAGATTTCCCAATTGAGAAATAATGGCTAAAATAAAAGCAAAATTCGGAAAATTATTCACTATATACCAAAAAATAATTGACAACGGTCAAAAAGTTTGGTATAATTCTCTTGTCTGAATGATACAAAACCATAGCAACACCTCCTAGAACATCTGCGTGGATCGACCCCGGATGGGGCGGTATCTGTGTTAGTTCATTAGTTCATTGAATAAACCAGTATGACTGCTCTGTTCGGGGTTTTTTGTTTTACACCCAAGTTTTGCGGAACGGCTGGGGCGCGAAGGTTATAGAAAAACTGAATCGAAGGATAGGTTTCATGGAAGAAAGCACCCGCATCTGGATAAATAAAATTGAATCGAAGTTGGACCAGGTCTCTACAGAATTCACGCGGGGGTTTGCACAGCTTTCAACGAAACTGGACATCTATTTGAACAAGCAGGACGACCATGAGCGGCGCCTTTCTCAATTGGAAGAGTATCGGCATAGACAGGATGGCGTGAACGAGG
>JAGWBT010000147.1 GCA_021295755.1 Candidatus Poribacteria bacterium | reverse complement strand
CCGGGGCCACCGCCAGTTGCTATATCACGCTCAAACGTGAGCTGCCCTGTATCTGGATTTAGGGTAAAGGTCGAAATTTTGCTCTCGCCTGCAATCGGAATATAAACGTAGTATGCCATCTCTATTTTTCCTTCTCTGAAAACAGTTGTGATTCAAAACTCGGATGAAATGATGGAGTAAATTATCGTTAGCCCGCCCTTTCCCAATCGGAAATTAATGTTCCCTCAGTTAGTGGGAGTGGTGTTCCTTCAAGCTATACGCTTTTCGGACCAGCTCTGGGTCCTTGGCAAACCGCTTTGTTGCATCAATCAGATGATCAATGTGTGTGTGCATGTCCTTCTCGATTTGGGAAATACGGTCCAGTAAGTAGGTTTCTTCGCTCTGATAAATCGCCTTTCTGATAATTGAAAGGAGATACATATAGACCGTGTCCGCTTCGCTTCCTTCTATCTCAATGGCAATCTCAAATCCCTCTTGGAGCGTAACCTGTTCTGAAACAACTTGTCCCTCATATTTGTCTAGGGCTTGTGTAATCTGCTGGATAGATACAGGCGGCATTTCTGTGGCTGGTGTGTCCAATCCAAAACTTCGGGCGCACAGGGACCTTCCAAAATCGACAAGGATATAGTGTTGCCATTCCTCCGTGCTCATCTGCTCCCAAAACCGAGCTACCCGCTCATCAACATTCCCCAGCAGAAGGGACAACGTTGCGTATAGTTTTGCATGTCTTATTTCTATGTCTTGACATAAATTGAATACTTCTGCTAAAGTCACGGGAGATTTATCCTTTCTCATTAATTTGACGGAATCTACTAAACATAAGTATAGCAGCATGTTGACGGTGAAGCAAATAAAAATACAATGGGGGACCCTATGTTCAGTTGATGTTGTCATATCCTGAGCACCGTTGAATCTTACAGATTGGGTCTTTAGCCCGTAAAGTTCAAGATTTATCCTTGGGGTATAAGTTTCGCTTTAGCGGACTTTGGTCAAAAGCACAGCGTGCCGCTGCCGGTAGGGAGTTTTCCACCGAATGGATTCGGCTTATACGATTGCGCAGGCAGCGTGTGGGAGTGGTGCCACGATTGGTACGAACCCGATTATTACGCGGTTAGTCCAATCCGAAATCCGACCGGTGTTGAAACAGGTGGTGCGCGTGTGCTACGTGGTGGCGCTTGGAACAACAAACGCATCCAAATCCGCGTTGCGAATCGGAGTTGGCAACGTCCTAAACCGAATCCACCCAATTCTGGATTCCGTTGAGTGCGGAATTAATCTGAACCGTAGGTTCTTACCTCAGTGCCGGCAAATTATCCCAGTTGCACTCAAGGCAGAAGCAGCTCTCCCCACCGATTCGCTGGACCTCCCCACCACATTCCGGACATTCTGTTATCGTGGCGGATGATTCTCCCTGATCGCGTTGCTGATGAGGGGCTTTGGCTTCGGTCTCTGCGCTGACGTTATTCCGGATGGTATCAATGACCTCTTGAGGGCGGAGTGCTAACGGCGGAGGCGTACTGCCGGCGAGATCAATAAAATCGCTATGATAGACGTTGATTTCGTTGGCTGCATTGACCTGACGAAGAAAGATTGTATACTTGTTTGGCGCGATTAGGTAAGCCTCGGTGTCTAACAGTTGAATCCCTGCACCTACAATGAGATCATATCCACTGAAGTTAATAAGGCGTCGGCTGTAGCGACTGCCCCTGTTATAAATCTCAAACAGTTCGCGTACCCGTCCGGAAGATAAGAGGAGACAATATTGACGATGTAGATAGCGGTCTAGGCGGACTGTTGGTAAAAAGCCTTCGGGTTCAGCGGCACCTCTCAAAAACCTTATAAATATCTTGTAGGCATCGTTGGGGACTTCATTGAGAATTTGCTGTGTGAGGTTGCGGCGTGTGCTATCTCTGAGCGCGTGCAGGCGCTGAATTTCCCATGAACGGAGCAAAAATCCAACCTCAACATCGAGTTCCTCATGCTGCTCCGGTGATGTAATGCGACAGAGATGCATTGTTGCCTGATCTGTTGTTTTGATGGTAAATGGGAGCATATTCATCGGATCAATCACTTCCATATGGAAACAATGTCTGATAGCAACCTAAATTAGTTTACCATAGGGGTGGGAGCGTGTCCAGCAAAAAGGCTTGCGCTTTAGGGTCATTTAATTCTCCCGTAGCTCAATCTCCTGGTTGAGGTTACGGCGGGGCAAGTCGCTTTGGATCCCGATTTATCGGGGATGCCCCGCCTACGGTTCGAGTCGTTTCAAAATCGGTCAAAAAACGGAAGACCAAATAGCCCTATTTGCGTTTGGATATTACCGATTTGTTTATGCGAATCCTACTAGCTAATCTTGGATAATTAGTCCTCTCAAGGAAAATAGGTTTTTGAGTTGTCAATAGACTGGAAATCGGGTATACTTACTTCCCAATGATGCAACTTTAATCGCCGCCTCCAGAGAGTAACACAATTCGATTCGACAGAAGCCTTTATGACGACGCCTGCCTTACCTTCTAGACAACCGCCCGAAAAAATTACTTGGCGAACAGTAGTCCTTTCGCTGCTCTTCCTACCGTTTATCTATGTTTGGCACATCGAGTGTGAAGCGCTGCGATACACTTTCCCGACGCTGATGGCTCCCTTTTACAGCGTCGTTTTTACCGTCCTGATTTTAGTTATAATCAATGTTCCCCTAAAAAAGTTCGCAGCCAAGTACGCCTTTACGGGTGGCGAATTGATTTCCCTCTACGTCTTGATGTCGATGACGCTCTTGTTTATGTCGTACGACATGTTCCTGCCGCTGGTCTCAATCATTGTTCACGCCTTCTATTTCGCGACGCCGGAGAATGAATGGCGCGACCTATTCTGGAAATATCTACCGGAGTGGTTGACCATTAACGACCCGGACATTCTCATCGCGTTTTATCGTGGGGACTCGGATTTTCTGCAGTGGCACTATCTTCGCCGGTGGATCGAGCCCACCCTCTGGTGGTGTGCCTTCAGTTTTGCCTTACTTTTCGTGATGCAGTGTATCAATACAATCATCCGTAAGCAGTGGGCGGAGCAGGAACGGCTCGTTTACCCGATTGTCGAATTGCCTTACCAGATCTCTTACAACGGCAGAACCTTTTTCCGCAGTGTCCCAATGTGGTGGGGATTTTCGATTGCGGCGTTTATCAGTATCCTTAATGGGATGCACCTCTTTTTTCCTGTTCTCCCTGAGATTCCGGTGAAACATTTTTCTTTAAACATGTTCTTCACGGAAAAACCGTGGACTGCCTTTTTGACGGGTGGAAGTGCGATTCTGGTCTATCCGTTTGCGGTTGGACTGAGCTTCCTAATGCCGCTTGACCTACTGATGTCGTGCATCCTCTTTTTCTTCTTATACAAGATGCAAGCGTTTATTGGGATTATATCCGGCCTGGACAGTCTGCCCGGTTTTCCTTTCCCTTATGAGCAAAACATTGGGGCGTATACAGGGGTTTCAGTGATTGTGCTGTGGGGGACACGACGACAGATAGGACGAGCGTTTCTGCAAGCCGTTGGACGGAGACCGCGTGAAGATGAGGGCGAACCGATGCGGTATCGGACGGCGTTTTTAGGTCTGTTATTGGGTGGGATATTCCTCATCTGGTTTGCGATGCGAGGCGGAATGGCACTCTGGATTGCTGTCCTGTTTTTCGTGGCACATTTTCTGACGATTGCCATTGCCGTCACGCGCATCCGTGCCCAGATTGGTCTTTCCATCCATAATACAACCTTCATCGGACCGCACCATAGCCTAGTCAGCCTGTTTGGTACGCGAAGGATTGGCGGGCAAAATCTCACTTGGTTTTCCCTGTTTTTCTGGTTCAATCGCGACAATCGCAGTCACCCGATGCCGCACCAACTTGAGGCGTTCAAACTTGCGGAGCGGGGAAACCTTGATGTCAAAGGATTGTCCCGCCTGATGCTGACGCTTATCATTATTGCGATGCCGCTGTGTATTCTGATGTTGGTGAATGTCTTTTTTGATCTCGGTGTGGATACCGGCAAAGTAGGCGGGCAGATCAACAGTTTTGGGGGACGCTCGTATCGCTTTCTACACGGTTGGCTCACGGCCCCGCGAGATGCAGACACCGCACACATCATTGCTATAACCATCGGGTTCCTGTTTACTATTCTGCTAGCGGTGGTACGTGGTCATCTTTTTTGGTGGCCCATCCATCCCCTCGGTTACGGTGTTTCCTTCCACATGTACACCTTCTGGGCCGCGTTTGTCGTCGCCGCTATTGCGAAATGGGTGGTGCTGAAATATGGGGGTATCCGCTTGTATCGGAGAGCGACTCCGTTTTTCTTGGGACTGATATTGGGAGATTTTGTGGTTGGAAGTTTTTGGAATATCTTAAGCATTATGATTAACCGACCGACATATACATTTTATTATTAATCCAAATTGCCACCTTTAACATGAAAGGGAATTGCAATGCCTAAAAGTTGTGACACGATGGTTGCTCTACCGAGTGCAACTAAGGACAATCAAATAATCTTTGCTAAAAATAGTGACCGCCCGGCGACCGAATGTCAACCACTTGTGCAACGCGCAAGAGAAACCCATCCCGCTGGTGCAAGCACAAAATGCCAATTTGTCGAACTTCCCGGAGTGACTACAACCTATCGTCATATCGGTTCGCGCCCGTATTGGTGTTGGGGCTACGAACATGGGTTTAACGAACATCAGGTCGTAATCGGAAACGAGGGGTTAGCCTCCAAATATGAGTTTGATTCCCCGAAGTTGATTGGTATGGAGTTGATACGGCTCGGTTTGGAACGCGCGAAAACCGCCGCCGAAGCAGTTATCGTCATGACGGAGTTGATTACGAAGTTTGGTCAGGGGAAATTCAGCAACGATCAAGGGGTTCGCACCTACGACAACGGTTACATCATCGCCGATCCGAGAGAAGCGTATATCCTCCAGACTGCGGGTCACGAGTGGGCGGTTAAGCAGGTTCAAGGAGCGGTAGGAATTAGCAACGTCTATTCCCTTGAGGAGGACTGGGATCGCCTATCTCCCAACGGTGTGCACGAAGCAATTGCGCAAGGTTGGTGGACGGATACTTCGGCGCGGCTTAATTTTTCGGACGCCTACAGTCGTGAGGCAGATCGCTCGATCGGAAGTGGTGCCATGCGTCGCGGACGTTCCTGTGCGGTACTTAGTAAATACACCGGGAACGTTGAGGTACAAACCATGATGGCGTTGTTGAGTGACCACTCCGATGGGAGCAACCCCGATGAACCGTTTCAAGGGGAAATTACGGGCGGGACCTCCATCTGCGTTCATCACGATGATAAGGGAGAGGGTGGAAATACCGCTGCAAGTCTAGTCGCACATCTCTGCAATGATGGTTCGCGGTTGCCTATCTACTGGTGTAGCTTCTATTCACCCTGTTTAGCGGTTTTTCTGCCGATGTTTATTGAAGGGAGATTGCCAGAGGTCTTAGCGATCGGTGGTGAGACCCCTTCGGGTGATAGTCCGTGGTGGCTCTTTCGCCAATTGAGTCTCAAACTGCGTTTGGAGGAGCCGGAACTGATTCCAACTGTCCAAGCAAAATGGCAAAAGTTCCAAACCCAACTGTTCACAACCGCTTATGAAATAGCGAAAGAGGGTAAATTCCTCATTGAACGGGGATGCGAAAGGACCGCCAATCAACTCGTGACGCGATATATGGCGGAGAATGTGGAGATGATGTTGGAAACGGTTCGGGGGATGTTGTCAGATGTTGAGCAATCCGTTGAAATGGCTGCGGATTGAAACGCCCCGCCGCTGAAAGGAAAGTGAGCTGTGGTAGATCGTTCAATTATTCCACAACAGTTGAATCCTGAACTCAGTCCTGAGTTGGCGCAGGAGGTTGATTTTTTCCTGAAGTGGGGTTATCTCGTCGTAGAGGAGGCTATAAGCCAAGAACAGGTGGAGGCACTGCGCGAGGCGTTGGATGAGACCTTTGAGAGGAAGGGCGAGCAGTTTACCCACCAGCTCTTAGAAGAGGATGACCGCTTTACATTTCTTTTGGATAACCCCCCGGTGCTTACCCGTATGAAAGCCATCCTTGGCAACTGTGTTCAGCTCCATAGTGCGACCGCTCGTGTGACGCAGCCGGGTGAGCCGGATCAGAATTGGCACCGTGATGGACCTTGGCCCATGGCACCAGAAAACACACCTTACGGCAGTATCCCCGGTCAGATTAACTGTGGCTATTTTCTCGACGAATTGACGATAGAGAATGGACCTATTGCGATTGTGCCCGGCAGCCAGCGGGTTCCTTTCCGTCCGCCTGAAGGGCATCCACATTTCCCCGACGAGAAATTTGTCCTCGCCACACCGGGTCAGGCGGTTATGTTTGACGGATGGATTTATCATCGTGGTGTCGCCAACAACTCTGATCAGCGGCGACGGGTTTGCCTGATGTGCTACCAGAATTCGTGGATGAAATCCCGCGAGCCTTTCGATGGTCCCCGCGTCACAAAGCTGATTGAAAATGGCACACCGGAGCAGCAGCTTCTCCTTGGCGGGATACCGCGTTGGTAAGGCTCACACATCGTAGAATTTCTGACCTGCCATTCTACCTCCCTGACCTTTACAATTTCAAAATATAGATATTTATTACGCTTAAACTGTAGGGGCAAGCCTTGTGCTTGCCCTTTTTTTATTGTTCTTTGAGAGTCTTGTTATTGAGAGTCGATGACATCATGCAGGACAAGGAGATTAAGACGCTAGTTTCAATCTCAGAATTGAGAGTCTTGTTATTGAGAGATAAGGCGTATCACGGATTTTCTGAAGCATTGATATGTTTCAATCTCAGAATTGAGAGTCTTGTTATTGAGAGCGCACTATTTCACGCAGGGCTGTGCACCAGCTCCATGTTTCAATCTCAGAATTGAGAGTCTTGTTATTGAGAGATCAAATCGTTGAGTAATTGCAATAGGGCTACGTTCGTGGTTTCAATCTCAGAATTGAGAGTCTTGTTATTGAGAGCTGGATCTTATCACGGGCACAATAGATGAGGTCTATCGCAGTTTCAATCTCAGAATTGAGAGTCTTGTTATTGAGAGCCATGCTTCACCATCGCATACCACCGCAAATTAGCGTCGTTTCAATCTCAGAATTGAGAGTCTTGTTATTGAGAGAA